>JALXCG010000721.1 GCA_026991065.1 Gemmatimonadota bacterium
GACCCGGCGGCGGCGGGGCCCGGGCGGCGCCGGCTGGCGCTGCGCGATGCGGCAGATTGGCACCTGCATGGGCGGATCGATCCGGCGGCGGTTCCGGCCGGCACGCCGCTCGATCCTTTTCTGTCGCGGCATCTGCTGACCGGGATCTTCATCGGCGCGCGGGCGCTCTCCGCGGATGCGCTGGAGATGCGGGTCGCGCTCGACACCAGCGGCGCGGCGGCGGCCCGGGCGCTGCGCCCGGCGGCCACCCTGCTGCTGCGCATGGCGGTGGGCCAGGGGCGTCTGCAGGGGCTGGAGATCACGCGCCGGGAGCGGGTTGAGAACGCGCGGATCATCCACGATCTGGAGATCCGGGGGCTGGACCGGGCGCTGCGCGTCTGGGCCGATTCCTATCTGGAGGCGCGGCGGCATTGATCGGCGCGCGGTGCCGGCGGCTGGCGCGGTGGCGCGCTGGCGCGGGAGAGGTTAGAATCTGCACCACCGCAGAGTGGGCCCCGCCCCGAAACACCGTCGAACCCGCTGGAGAGAGACCCATGGCCGCCGCTGAACCCCCCAGGAAGATCGATGAGTTGGTCGGCAATGAGCGCCGCGGGGGTGTAGCCGGCGCGGTGGGGGGGACCGGCGAGTTTTTCGCCGAGTTCTGGCACTTTCTGAAGAGTTCGAAGAAGTGGTGGCTGCTGCCGATTGTGGTGATTTTTGTCGGCCTGAGCATTTTTATTCTGCTCACCGAATCGGCGGTGGTGGCGCCGTTTATTTACGCGCTGTTTTAGTAGGAGCCTACCGCGCGTCGCTCTGTGCGGTCGGGCGTAGCCCGTCGGGCATCGAACGCCTTGGCCGTTGTCCCGATTACCCGGAGTCGAGCGCTCGCCGCGGGGGCACTTCGACCTGATTCTTGATCCGCAACCATTGAAGCACTGTTCACTTTTCTCGGGCGTTGGCCGCCCCCTTCTTGGGGGAGGCGCGAGGTCGGGGTGAACAGTCGCCCGCAGCGCGCTTCCGTTGCAATCACGTCGCGCAGGAGCGCTGCATTTGGGAGGACCTGCGAATGCTCCTGACAATAGCGAGTGTCGCCCTACTGATGACCATTCCTGCTCTGCCCGCGTTTGCGACGAGCGATTTAGCGGTGGGCCCGGACGCGGTGGTTCCCGCCGGAGCCCCTCTGCCGCACTCCCATGTGCCACAAGTGGATGCTGCGTGCGACAATCTTGGGCTGTGTGGTGTGATCCGCCCGAGCGCGGATACGGGCTTCATCGGCGATTTCGCCTATGACATTGCCAATGACCGTTTCGCGGTAGTTGATGTCCCGGTAGGTGGTGATGGGGTTTTCTGGATGGACGGCCAGTCGTGCGCGGTGGGCGATTATGTGGCGTACGCCGGAGTCTCGCAGCGCGGCTGCGCCATCGACAATGACAATGGAGTCGTCTACACCGCCAGTTGGAACGACGGCACCATTTGGCGCCTGGATCTATACTTCAATGTGCTTGGTTCGCAGTTCTTTCACGAGAGTTACGCGGGGCTGGCCGTGGATGAAGCCGGCAAGATGCTCTACGCCGTGACCAGTAGCCGTCCGGACGAGTTGATCGCCTATGCGATCCAACCCGATGGGTCGGTACAGCCGCGATTCCCTGGGGTGGAGTCAGCGGCAATTACTTGACTGCTTCGCTCGAATATGACGACTGCTCCGGCACCTTCATGTCGATCAATCAGGATACCGACACCATCGAGTATTTCCAGATTCAAAGCGGGGCGTTGGTCAACGTCGGCTACTGTGCACTGCCCGTGGGCGATGGTTGGGGATTCGGTTTGGATTTCGCCACGGTGAAGTTGAAGGTTGTGGACAATCTGGCGTTTCCGTTCCCGGTGTTTGACGTCCAGCCGGAGGATATGATCTGCGGCGGTGGTGAAGTTCCGGACTTGACCATTCGTTACATCCCGTTGACCAGCACCGCGGTGCGCTTCTACAACATGCCCAGCGGCGCCCTGGTGACGAACAACACGGATGGCGCATTGACACGTGTGATGTGGGCGCATCTGGACTTCCCTGCCTTCGATCTTCTTCTGGGAACCTACACGTTCCCACCGGGGGAGAGTCAGGTTTACGAAAACGCAGGACCGATCACTCTGCCTGCGGGGACCTACCGCGTGCAATTGAATCTCAGCGAGACCTTTGTGGGCACGCCCGATGCGTCCTCGGACATCAGCTTTAACATCACCAACAAGGGCATCCAATAAGGAGAGGCTGGCGACATGCAACAATCGATGCGTTTTTCTTGCTGGTCGGCTGGGAGCCTGGTCGCTCTCCTGGGGATGATGACGACTCCTGCCATGGCTTTGCCGCAGCTAGCGGTGGGTCCCAATGCAGTGGTTCCGGATGGAGCGCCGCTGCCTGTGGCGCGCGCCTCGGCCAACGCAGCTTGCGACAGTCTGGGTGAGTGTGGGCGGATCTGCCCCAGTCCAGGTTCGAGCATGATCGGCGATTTCGGCTACGACACGACCCATGACCGTTTTGCGGTGGTGGATGTGACGCGGCCCGACGGCGTTTTCTGGATGGATCCGCAGTCCTGCACGGTTATGGATTATGCGGCCTACGCCGGAGTTTCCCAGCGTGGTTGCGCGGTCGACAACGACAACGGTTCGGTTTATACCGCCGGCTGGAACGATGAAACGATCTGGCATCTCGATCATGCCTTTGGCGTTCTGGGCAGCCAGTTCTTCGGTGAGGCCTATTCCGGTCTGGCGGTGGATGAAGCCAATCGGCTGCTCTACGCGGTGACCAATGCGAGCTGCGATGAGTTGATCGAATATGCGATCGAGGCCGACGGGAGCGTGACTGCGACCGGCAATCGGAGGGCGGTTCCCTGGGCGACTTTCAGCAACGGACACTCATCCGCTTCGCTAGAGTATGACGACTACTCCGGTACATTCATGATCATCAACCAGGACTCCAACTCGATGGAGTATTTCCAACTCCAGGCGGGAGAGTTGGTCAGTGTCGGCGCTTGTAGGCTACCGCTTTACAAGGGCTGGGGGTTCGGTCTCGATTTCGCGACCGTGGAGTTGAGGGTCGCCAACGCCAGGTTCCTCGCCTGCGACTTCCCGGTGATCGCCATGGAGCCGGACGAGATGATCTGCGGTGGCGGTTCGCTGCCGGACTTCGTGATTAGCTATGACGCGCTGGTCAGCAGTTTTGTCGCCGGTGGTGGTGGTCCGATCGGCGCCGTGGTGCGCAACAACACCGACATGGGACACAAGAAAGCTCTGTGGCTTACGGTGATGGGACGGGATCTGCCGGTGGGAACAGCGGTCACCTTCCCGCCGGGGGAGAGTTCCTACTATGCCGGTGTTGTGAACCAAGGTGCTCCGATTCCCGCCGGGGATCATTTCGCGGTCCTCAATCTGGGCGACGCAGTCGGCGGTCCGGTGGATGCGCGCACCGTGATCGTCCTGACGGTCCATGACCCCGGTTTGGTGGCGCACTAGTGAGCCGGATGGCAGTAGCCGTCTTTGGAACGGGAGTGGTGGCGCCGGATGCAGGGATGACGTCTGTGTCATGGTGAGTTTGACCTCGGACCACGATGAGTAGTCACGCGGGTGCGGTGCGGCCCGGGCGACTGCGTGTGGGGCGTCTTTTGAGCCTGAGGCAGGGGCCGGGCCACGCCGGTTTCGGCCAGGAGGGGAGGGGACGATGCGGCCGCTTGCTCCGGGGCGGGGAGCGGGGGCGCGG
>JALXCG010000722.1 GCA_026991065.1 Gemmatimonadota bacterium
ACTCTCCAGCACCTCCTCCAGAGCGTGACGATCGACCGGCTTCGGCAGATAGTCGTCCATCCCCGCAGCGAGGCAGCGCTCCCGGTCGCGGGCCATGGCGTGCGCCGTCATGGCGATGATCGGTACCTGGTGATCCCGCACCTTCGAAGCGGGATCGCGGATCCGGGCGGTGGCCTCATAGCCGTCCATCTCCGGCATCTGGCAGTCCATGAAGACCAAGTCGTATCGCTCGCGCTCCAGCGCCGCCAGCGCTTCGCGCCCATCCGCCACCACCTCCGCGCGCACCCCGAGCCGCTTGAGCATTCCCAGCGCCACCTTCTGATTGACAATGTTGTCTTCCGCCAGCAGAACACGCGCATTCCCCCAGGCTGCCCCGGCGGCGCCGTCAGCGCGGCGGCACTCGGCTCCCGCCGCAGCGAATGGCGCGCCGGACCCCGCCGCGGCGGCGGAGGCGATTCGCAGCCGTGCGGTGAACCAGAACTCCGAGCCCTTTCCAAGCCGGCTCCGAACACCGATCTCGCCGCCCATGAGCGTGGCCAACTGGCGGGAGATCGCCAACCCCAGGCCGCTCCCGCCAAAGCGGCGCGCGGTAGAGGAGTCCACCTGGGTAAATTTGTCGAAGAGAGTCGCCAGCTTCTCCGTCGGAATGCCGATGCCGGTGTCGCGGACCGTGAAGCGCAGCAGTGCCTCCTCCCCACGCTCCGTCACCATCTCCACCCGCAGCGACACGGCGCCGCGCTCGGTGAATTTGATCGCGTTGCCAACCAGATTGAAGAGAATCTGGCGCAATCGCCCCGGATCGCCCAGCAGCCGCGCGGGCACTCCCGGATCGACCGTGCAGTGCAGTTGCAGCCCTTTCTCGCGGGCGCGCGGAGTGAGCATGGCGGCAAACTCCTCCAGCAGCATCCGGAGATCGAATTCCAGCACCTCGAGATCCAGCTTTCCGGCCTCGATCTTGCTGAAATCGAGGATGTCGTTGAGCAGACCGAGGAGAACCTTGCCACTGTCGCGAACAATCTGCGCGTAGCCGCGCTGCTGTGGATCGAGATCGGTGTCGAGAAGCAGATCGGTCATCCCGATCACGCCGTTCATGGGGGTGCGGATCTCGTGACTCATGTTGGCCAGAAACTCGCTTTTGGCGCGGTTGGCCGCGGCGGCCTGGGCGGCCGACTCCTCGGCCCGGGAGAGAGCCCTGGAGGCGATCACCACATGCGAGATCATGCCCGCGATACTCTGCAGAAAGCTATGGATCTCGGGGGAGATCCGGTGGCGCGAGAAAAGCGCCAGAACACCAATGACCGCACCGCTCTCATCATTCAGCCGGTAGCCGGCAAACGCCTGGAGCCCGAGTCGCGCCGCCCACTGGTGGTGGTGCACCCGGGAGTCGTGGGTAACGTCGTTGGTCAGAAAATGGCTGTCCCGGTCGGCGGCGATGCGCCCGATCTTGTGGGCTCCGAACGGCACCCGCTGGTGCATCCGGCCGTCGACATGTGTGTAACGCCCGGAACTCGCCAGCAGATGCAGGCACTTGTCCCGCTCGGTGCAGGCATGCGGCCCGCTGGAAACCGCGGCGTGAGGACATCCCCGGTCGCAGCGATCGCCCCCGGAAATCAGCCAGATGCGGGTAAAATCAGCATCCAGCATCTGATTGACCGCGTCGGTGATCCACTTCATCCGTTCGCTCAGACTCCCCGGTCGCAGCACCTGCTCATAGAGCGCGCCGAGCCGGCGCTGCCGCTCCTCCCGCGCCACCCGCTCGGTCACATCCACGGCCATGGCCAGCAACCCTACCGTTTCTCCCCCGGAATCCCGAATGGCGGTAAGGGCCAAGTTCACACGGAAGCGGGAACCATCCTTGCGGACACAGGTCCACTCACGCTCATCACTGCCGTAGCGGGCGGTGGGCATGACAAATACCTGGAAGCCCTCGACCGGTTCGCCCAACTCCTCGCTCAGTTCGCGTGCGCGGGCTTCGATTTCGGCCGGCAGATGCAAGCGCATCGGAGTCTGTTTGCCCACCATCTCGGCGGCGGTGTAGCCGAACATGCGCTCGGCGCCGCGATTGAAGAGCGTGATCACTCCTTCCCGATCGGTAGCGGCGATGGCAACTTGCGTGGAAGCATCAAGTACATTCTGCAGGCGCTGATTGACAGCGGCGAGGGCGCGCTCGGCCCGCTTCCGCTCGGTGACATCGACGAAACTCTCCAGAAGATGGGGCTTCCCATCCATCTCAATGCGTGTGACCGACTTCTGAATCTCCAATTTTTCACCACCCGCGCGCAGCAACACGCAGTCGGCATGATCAACCTGCTGCCCCTTGTCCGTAATCGGGCAAGCACCCCGTTCGTTCGGACAAACGAAATCGTGACAACAGTGTCCGACGATCGCGGAGGGGGCGCGGCCGATCAGGGCGGCCGCGGCGCGGTTGGCATAGACGATCTGGTGTGTTTCCGCAGTGATGATCAGCACACCGCTGTGGACCGAGTCGAGGATGCTCTTGAAAGGAGCATGTTGAACCATGACCGATTCTCCGACGGGGAGTTGCAGGAGACGCTCCGCGAACGTCCGCTGTAACTCTAGGTCGGCAATCGGGACGCCCGGCCTGAACTCCCGCCCGGCCAACACTGCGCGGCAAACACCCCCGCCAGCAGCGCCAGTACCCAGGCCGCAAGGCGGTGGCTGAGCGCCGCATCGAGCGGCGCCCACTGCTTCCAGATGATGGTGACCAGCGTGCCGGTGACCATGCTGGCAAGCGCCCCGCGGCGGTTGAACCCTTTCCAGTAGAGCAGCAGCAAGAGAACCGGTCCGAAGCTGGCGCCGAGACCGCTCCAGGCATAGCTCACCAGCCCATAGACCGTGTCGCCGCTGGCGAGAGCAAGGGCGAAAGCCGCCGCGCCCACCAAGAGCACCACCAAACGACTCAGCGCCACCTGTCCCCGCGGGCTGAGCCGGCGCCCCAGAATGCGCCGGCTGATATCTTCCGAAAAAGCGCTGCTCACCACCAGCAGCTGGCTGTCGGCAGTGGACATCATGGCGGCCACCGCGCCGCTGATGATGATCCCGGCGAGCCACCCCGGCAGCAGCAGGGTGGCCATGGTGGGCATCACCTTTTCGGCATCGCCGGCGAACAGGGTGCCGCCCCAGAGCGCAAGGGCGAGGAGCCCGATGAGAAAGGCGCCGCTGTAGGCGAGCAGAGTCCAGGCCGCGGCCAGCCAGCGCAGCCCCCGCACCTCGCGCGCTTCCCGCAGCGCCATGAAACGCACCAGAAGGTGGGGCTGCCCCATATAGCCAAGCCCCCAGGCCAGACCACCGAGGATCAGCGAAACCGCGCCCCAGCCCTCCTTGCCGGCGGTCCAGGAGATCTTCTCCGGCCCCACCGCGGCCAGCGCGGCGAGGATATCAGCATGCTCCGCGCGCACCGCCACCCAGCCCACAATCGGCAACAGCACCAGCGCCACGATCATGATCCCGCCCTGCAGCAGGTCGGTCCAGACCACGGCGCGGAAACCGCCGAGAAAGGTGTAGCCGACCACAATCAGCGCGCCGAGAATGATCCCCCACACCTCCGGCCCGAAGAGCGCCGGCCAGGCCGCGGTGATGATGCCGGTCTTCTGCAGAATCTTGCCGGCGCCGAGCATCTGGGCCGCAACGTAAAAGGTGAAAAAGAATACGATGATCAGGCTCGCCAGGCCGCGCAGATGATGATGCGGATCGCCAAGGCGT
>JALXCG010000723.1 GCA_026991065.1 Gemmatimonadota bacterium
CCCCTGGCCGGCCCCCCGATTCCTGGCCACCACCCCGGATGCGCATTCACTGGAACCCGGCTTCTACTGCTGGCAAGATGAGGCCCGCTGCGGCGTGCGCTGTGTCGCCGCGGGTCGCGTTCTCCAGGTCATTGCTCTCCGGAACGGGGAGGGGGCTCTCTATACCGACGGATACGTTGCGCTGGAGGTCGATCACACGGGCCGCATCTTCGAAGCCCGAATGCGAGCCGGTTCGCCTGCCAACCACACGCTTTCGACCATGATTCCAGCCTTCGCCCGCCATTTGATCCAGCGCCTTGGCGCCGGGCACCCCCTCTTCACGCAAATGGGATAAACCGCACCGGCAGACCGGGGCGAACGGGCGTCGTTGCGTTCGCGGCGCCGATTTGGCATGCTCGGCGAGTTGCGCCACAAAACGGCATGAGTCACCGCAGCCTCAGCCGCCCAACTCACGGGAATCGCGTCGCGACAAGGACCCAATGAGAGAGGAAAAACCGTGAAGGATCTACTGCAACGTTTGAGCATCGCCGACGTCAATCCGGCCTGCTCGCATCATGACTGGCTCGACACCAAGACCGACAAGGTGATCGACTCGTTGAACCCCGCCACCGGCGAACGCATCGCAGCCGTTCGCTTGGCCACCGCCGAGGACTACGAGACCGTGGTCGCCGCGGCACACGCCCGGTTCCGGGATTGGCGCATGGTGCCGGCCCCGCGGCGCGGCGAATATGTTCGCCAACTGGGCAATGCCCTGCGCGAGCACAAAGCCGACTTGGGGGCGCTGGTTTCCCTGGAAATGGGCAAGATTCGCGCCGAAGGCGAAGGCGAAGTCCAAGAGATGATCGACATTTGCGACTTCGCCGTGGGGCTCTCGCGCCAGCTCTATGGCAACACCATGCATTCCGAGCGTCCCGGCCATCGAATGTATGAGCAATGGCACCCGCTTGGTGTGGTGGGCGTAATCAGCGCATTCAATTTCCCGGTCGCGGTTTGGGCATGGAACGCGGCGATCGCCGCTGTGTGTGGCGATACCGTGGTCTGGAAGCCCTCTTCCAAGGTTCCGCTCTGCGCGGTCGCCGTGCAGCAGATCTGCAACGACCTTTTCCGGGGCACCGAGGCGGAAGGGGTCTTCAATGTTCTGATCGGCGGGCGCAAGGAGGTGGGAGCACCGCTGGTCGAGGACCGGCGCATCCCGCTCATCAGCGCCACCGGTTCCTGCGCGATGGGTCGCCACATCGGCGCCACAGTCGCGCGGCGTCTCGCGCGCAGCATCCTTGAGCTGGGCGGCAACAACGCCATCATCGTGACCGAAGACGCGGATCTGGACATGGCTACCCGAGCGATCGTCTTCGGTGCCGTGGGGACAGCCGGCCAGCGCTGCACCAGCACCCGGCGCATCATCATGCACAAATCGATTGCCGCCGCGCTGACCGAGCGCATTCTGAACGCCTACAAGCAGGTGAGGATCGGTGATCCGCTCGATGCCGACACCTTGATGGGCCCGCTGGTGGACCAGGGAGCGGTGGACGAGATGATGGCCGCGCTCGAGGCCGTGCGTCAGCAGGGCGGCGAGGTCCTCTGTGGCGGCAAAGCGATCCCCGGACCGGGATTCTTTGTTGAGCCGACCGTATGCAAGGTGCCGCACGACCTGCCCATGGCGCGCGAAGAGACCTTCGCCCCTCTGCTCTATCTGATGGAATACGAGAATCTGGATGAAGCGATCGCAATCCACAACAGCGTGGATCAGGGGCTGAGTTCGGCGATCTTCTCCACCAACCTGATCAAAGCGGAGACTTTCCTCTCCCATCGCGGGTCCGACTGCGGCATTGCCAATGTGAATATCGGCACATCGGGTGCGGAGATCGGCGGCGCTTTCGGCGGTGAAAAGGATACCGGCGGCGGCCGGGAGTCGGGATCCGACTCCTGGAAGGCCTATATGCGTCGCCAGACCAACACCATCAATTGGTCGTCGGAGTTGCCGCTGGCACAGGGAATTCAGTTCGGCTGAGATGCGGTAGCCGTATTGCACCCCCAAGAAAACGGCCCGGGATCCGACGGGATTCGGGCCGTACACGGGGAGCGGGGGCCGAATCGACCCCCGCTCCAGCGCTCGTCCCCCCCGGAACCGAGCGCTGTTCCACTGCAACTCGCATGAACTCGGTAGAAGTTGCAACAAGCATAACCCGCATCGTTCCAAAGAGCGAGCGCAGAATCTACAACAAGCGCGAAAAACCGTGCTTTTGGGGGGCTATTCCGCCGGGTGCATCTGCAAAACGCGGTCGATGCACGCCTCGCACCAGGTGAACTCCCCCGGCCCGTGAATAATCTTCGATGCGCTATATTCGCCACAGCTCACGCATGCCTGATCGAAGTTGACTTGAACCAGCACCCACTCATCGCGGGCAAAAAGGGGCTTGATCTCGGCCGCGCAGCTTTGACAGATGCGCGGCTCGACATGAGCGATCTCACGGGCGCAGCGGAGGCAGTAGTTAATCTTCATGCCAGAGAGATTAGTGCTTTCTGTCGGGTTTTGCATCCCCGTGTGCGTTATGGTTCTGTTTTTGTTTCAGACTTGGACCTCACGCGGTGTTTCTGTCGTAGCAACGCCATTGCCCCAAGGAAAATCGCCAGAAGTCCCAACGTGCTGAATCCCAAAATCAACTACATAATGTGGAGATGACCGTGATCAAAGAGGCTCGCACAGCCCTGCTCATGACTCTGCTCGCCGGGGCTGCTGCTGCCGGTCAGGGCATTCCGAAAGATACTGAAATGCACACTACGACGTCGGGACTCAAGTATTCGGTACTGCACAAAGGAGAGGGCACCACCTCGCCAAAGGCAACCGACACAGTGACCGTCCAGTACACCGGATGGCTGACGGACGGCACTCAGTTCGATTCGTCCCGTGACCGCGGCCAGCCGGCACAGTTCAAGCTCATGCAAGTGATTCCGGGGTGGTCCGAAGGACTCGCCCTGATGCATGTTGGAGACCGCTACAAGCTGACCATCCCGTTCGACCTGGCCTACGGCGAGAGCGGCCGCCCCCCGGTCATCCCGCCCAAGTCGGACCTGATTTTCGACGTCGAGTTGCTGGGGATCGAGCCGGGTCCCGTCCTGCCGGAATTCGCCATGCCGGGCGCCAATGCGAAATCGCTTCCCGAAGGGGTTCGCTACGAAGTTCTGAAGGCGGGCCATGGTGATGCCGGCGCCGCGGATGCCATTATCGCGCTGGATTTCACTGTCTGGAACAGCGAAGGCAAAGTGCTGGACTCCAGTCTCTTGGCGGGGCACCCGCTGAAGGCGCCGGTGGCGCAACTGCCCCTTCCGTTCCTCCAGGCCGCCGCATCGGTAGTCAAGGCGGGAGGCGAGTACCGATTCTTCGTGCCCGCGGGTCAAGGGATCCCGTCCCCCGACGGCAAAGGCGAAGATTCAGTCTGGAACTTGGCCGTCACGAGCCTGCAGTCACCATTGCCGCTGCCCAAGTTCGATGACCTGTCCAAGGGCAAAACCGAGACAACCGAGAGCGGCCTGCAGTATCGGATCATCAAGAAGGGCACCGGAGCCTCTCCCAAGATGGGCGACAAGGTCACGGTTCACTACGCGGGATGGCTCACCGACGGCACGGTCTTCGACTCCTCCTACAGCCGCGCGGAGCCGGCATCGTTCGCCCTCGGCCGGGTGATTCCAGGCTGGAACGAGGGCCTGCAACTCATGCAGGAGGGTGGCCAGGCTTACTTCCGCATTCCCGCCGACCTCGCCTACGGTTCGCGCGGCGCACCGCCGAAGATTGGCCCGGACGCCACCCTGATCTTCTTCGTCGACCTGCAAAAAGTCGGCTCCTGACCGTCACGTCGCGGTCTTCGCCGCCTTCTTGGCGGCAACGGCCGCGGCACGCTCCGCAATCCCGCGCGCGGTTTCCGGTGAGAGCCACATCCGCGTGAGGGCGGCGCGTGCCTCCTCGCTCTCGGCCCGGCAGCGCGCCATCGCATCTTCCAGCAAACAGCGCTTGTTGTATGCGTAGCCGGCGGGCGGGTACTCAGCCAGCTTGGTGGCGAGACGCAAACAATGATCACTGAGATCCGCCGCCGGCACAACGTGATGCACATAGCCCAACTCCCGCGCCACGGCGGGAGCGTGGGTCTCCGCCTCGAGAACCGCCCGCCCCACCGTGTGGCGCGGTAGCGCGTGCCGAGCGATCTCCAGGGTCTCCCGCGGCAGCGCGATGCCGAAAGATGTTTCGTTCATGCCGATGCGGTGAGACCCCTCGCGGGTGACTCGCAGGTCACAGGCCAGGGCCAGCAAGGCCCCCCCCGCGACAGCGTGACCGGCAATCTCGGCGACGGTGGGCTTGAGCAGCGTCCACAGGGCGAAAAGGCCATCATCCTGCCCCAAATGCGCCAACTCCCCGCCCGCACCGCCGGCCAATTCCCGCAGATCGAGGCCCGCGGAAAAGAAGCGGTCGTTGCCGCGAACCAGCACCGCACGCACCGCAGCATCCGCCGCGGCCTCTTCGACTCGCTCCCGGAGCTGGCGGAGAAAATCAAGGTTCATGGCATTCGCCGGAGGCCGATTGAAGGTGAAAACGCGGACACCGCCGGGTTCATCATGCACTTGAATAAGCATGGAACGGTTCTTTCATGGATGAGGGACAAAAAACCACTTGCCGACGCAGCATAGCAAACGCGCCGACCCACAAGCGGCAACTCCCACGGTTCGGCGCCTGCGCACGCTCGGGGCGGGGCATGTTCGATAGCTGAGCATCCGACAGCCGAGTCGGGTTCGTCGAGAGTTGCCGTTCGTCTCCGGGAAAATAACATAAGAGCATCTATCACAATGCTCTTCAGCACTCATCAAGAAACGTGCCCGCTGCTGGCACAGGCCATGCATTGCGCAGATGCCCCGAGTTTGCGTGCGAAACCCGGCTGCCCACGCGGTGCCCGTCACGGCGCCGGCAGCCACCGGAAGCACGGAACACTCAACCCGTCTCGATCTCGGTTCACACCAACCCGAGTCCGGAGTCAACCCGTGCAACCTCTGCTTGTTCTCGGCGGTCTCGCCCTCATGGCGATCGGAACCGTGAGTCTGAATCATGTCCTGCTCGATACTCGGCAGGACCTGCAGGACGCACGCTTGGCCCTGCCGGCGGTGAATTCCGCTCACTCTCTGATCGGCTGGGCATCGGCGCTGCGCTACGACGAAACCGGGGCCTGGGTGCCTCTGCAGCAACTGACCGACTGGGACAACCTCGGACCGGAAGTCGGCGAATCTCCCGATTCTTTTGATGACGTCGACGACCTCAATGGCTTGGTGCAGACTTTCACAACTGCCGGAGTCAGCGTCACCGCGACCTGCTCCGTAAGCTATGTGCAGGAGAGTGACTTGACGACACCGGTGCACACTCGCACCCACCACAAGCTGCTCACGGTCACAGTCAGCGGCGACTACCTGGAGGTGCCGGTGATCTACCAGACCGTGTTCTCCTCGGGAGCTTGACGTGTACGCCCTCACAATCGCCAGTTCATTCATCGTCGGCGCCCTGGTGATTCTGCAGTTGGCCGGCATGCACGTCTTCCTCGCCGACCAGTTGCAACACGCAAACAGTGAAAGAACCGCGCTGGAAGTCGGTGCCGCGCTGGCCGAAGTATTGGAACACGATCTTCGACGCATGGGACTGGACATGGAGGATCCACGCGGTGCGATTGTCGCCGCGGACAGTACGTCGATCTCCTTCTGGGGCAACCTGGACGACGACGCCTTGCTGGAAAACGTGACCTACAGCCTGGGAGCAACCTCAACCGCCGCCGAGACCTCCAACCCCAACGATCGCGTGCTGTTTCGGGTGGTCGACTCGGAACCGGCCACGGACCCCGCACTGGGCGTGGTTGATTTCCATCTGACCTATTTCGACTATACCGGGACCGAGACCAACGATTGGGGATCAGTGCGCAGCATTCGCTACACCATTACCGTCGAATCTCCGGAACCGACCGACCCCTTCGACCCAGTGCAAGCAACCACTTCCGGTGTCGTCTTTCCGCGCAATCTCACGCTCTAGGAGCCACTCATGGGAACCGCGATCTTGCTTCTCGCCATCGGCTTCCTGGCTTCTGTCGGGGTTGCCACCCTGAGCCTGAACGGGGCCCGAACGGACGCTTCAAACGCCTATGTGGAAGCCTATGAGGGACATGTTTCCCGAGACTGTGCCCGCACCGGAGCACTGCTTGCCCTGCGCCATTTGATGGAGGACGATGGGTGGCGCGACGGCTATAGCGACATCGCGTTGGGCAGCGGGACGTTCGATGTCGTGGTCGATGATTTCAGTAGTGACGGCTCCCTCAACTACAACGAAATCCGGGTCACGGCACAGGGCTCCTATGACGGCGTGGACGAAACAGTGGTCGCCATGCTCGAGCGGCGCGCATTCTCGCACTACGCCTACTTCACCGACTATGAGCCGCAAATCTGGTTTATCACCGGCGACACAATCCAAGGCCCGGTGCACACCAATGGCCAGTTCCACATCTGGGGTGGGCCGGTCTTCGAAGGGCACGTGACCACGGTCGCATCCGATTACGCGACCTGGAATGATTATCATTTCCCCGAATTCAAAGAGGGGATCGAATACGATGTGCCACCGATTGAGTTACCGGTCGACCTTTCGGTACCGGAGGCGGCGGCGCAACAGGGCGGCCACACCTTTTACGAAGATGTGTCACTCAACTTCACGGCCGACGGCATGGTCGAGTGGACTACCGACAATGCTTCCGGATCCTGGTCTCTTTCCAGTTTCAACGGAACCATCTATGTCGATGGTGGATATGATGTTACGGTTGAGGGAACGATCGATGGACAGGTCACGGTGGCCACCGAGGGCAACATCCTGATCAATGGCGACCTGGTCTACAAGGAGGATCCGACGCTGCATCCAGACTCGGACGATTTCGCCGGGTTGGTGGCCTGGGAGAGTATCTGGGTGGTCGACAACGCTGCCAATCAGGATGGCTGCAGCATCCACGGATCCTTGATGGCGGTCGAGGGCAGTTTTACCGTCGAGAACTATGAGGAAGGCACCCCACGGGGAATCCTGAACGTGGTCGGCGGAGTGATCCAGAAGCAGCGTGGACCAGTCGGCACATTCAACCGCTACGGCGTGGTTACAGGGTACCAAAAGAAGTACGTCTACGATGAACGCCTGCTCACTGAATCCCCGCCGGCATTCCCCGTCATCGACCGTCCTGTACTGGTTGCCTGGATCGAGTGATAACCAACCAGATTCACTATTTTCATCTATTGTGCGTCTTGAGCCGAAGAGCGTCTCCTTCCTGATACAAAACTACCTCCTCTTCTCTGAATCGACTTGCGCAAACCGCCTGTTTTGCGTTTAGACTCTTGCTAAAGTATCTCGCAGAGTCGGTCCAAGCACCCGGGGGGGCGACGGCGAGTCCCACCACAGAGTCATGGTGCGTGTGCGCACGCCGGGTGCAATGCTGGTCCTGCCGGCGGACTTGGAAGAGGTTTCCGTGTGCTCCAAACGCTGCTTTCCGTGCTACGCCCTGGCGTTCCCGGCGGGGAGAGTACGACACGGGCGGTACGCCGCATGTGGAGCCTGGCAGTGAGTGCCGCCGCGCTGGCGATCGCGCCGCGGGCATTCGCCGACACCAAACCCCTGTTCGGTAGCTTTGTCGACACGGCCCACACGCATTCCTGGGCCGGCTATCAAGGAGAATGGGTGGATCAAGACAACGCCCACCACTCCCTCTTTCGGATCGATGGCGTGTGGCGTCGGGGTGAAGCGCGCTACGATCGTTTCTACGGGGCACACTGGCTGCCGGGCTTTGGCGGCGTCGGTCTCGGTCGGCAGCGGCCGATGGCGCCAATCTTGCTGTTTGGCCAGGGGATGATGCTGCGGGGCGCTCAGTTCAGCGTGGAACGTGATTCCTGGTGGGGAGGCGGCTTGATCGGCCATCTGCAGGAGTCTCGGTTCACCGCTGGAGCAGCCCGATTCGATGACCCCATCGGCGGCTTTGCCGGCGGCGGGCGCCTTTTCGATCTGATCGACCTGGGCGGATCTTGGTCGACCTGGAAAGACGACTCTTCCGGGCAGCGGATGCGCAGCACGGTGGTTTCGGTGCGCACGCCCACTTGGAAGGCGATGGATTTCGACGCTGCTTACGGGACGCTTCTGGGTGGTGGCACCGGCACTTGGCGCCAGCGGCAGGCCTTGCGAGTCCACGCCACTCTGCAAGGCCCTCAATACCTGCTGGCCATCGGTCACCAACAACGCGGCGCACGCTACGCGCGCCCCGAGGACATCGGCACCTCCACCGGATTTGAACAGTTCGACTCCTCCGGGAGACTGCGTTTTCTCGACTCCTGGGAATGGTCTCATCAGTCGCGCACCACCCGCTCCTCCAGCCTGCAGGGGCGCACTGCATGGCAGTCATTTGCGCGCGAAGAGGTCCAGTGGCACGGAGACCGCATGGCGGAGATCGCCAGCTTGCAATACCATCGCGGTGAGGTCTCCCAGGCTCGCCTTGGACTGCGAACCCAGTTCCGCGATGCTCAGAACCATGAGCGCGCAGAAACCGGCCTCTATCTCCGCCTTCGGAACGATGGGCAGTTGCGCTGGGATGAGTTGATGGGCAGCCTCTCCGGCTACGGTCGCACGACCGACTGGCAGACGCGCTTTCGTGTTCGCCATCCCGTTTACAGCGGCCAGCACTGGCCGACCCTCTCCACCTCCCTGCACTTGAACGTCCAAACCGCGACCCACACATCCTCGCTCACCTCCGACCTGCTTCTCGACTACGTGCCGGACCGCGAGGCCCGGCAGAGGTCGAATCTCAGTCTGCGCCTGCGCGGCCGGGCAATCCCCGGTCCCCGTACTGAAATCTCCGCGGCGGCCAGCGGTCGGGCCTCGTGGGACGGGTCGCGGTCGATGACCTTCAATGGAACCGGCACCCTGCTCGCCAACGCGAACAACCGCGTAGAGTTAACCAGCAGTCTTGTGTTCTCGCGCTTTCCGGAACACGCGTGGCAACGCAACACCCGCTTCGGTTTGCTCTGGAACCAGGCGTTCGGTGGCCCCAGGAACCGCATCTGGCGCGATCAACTTCTGCCCAGCCTCCAGGTCCGCGTGGTGGCCCGCCCCAAGACAGGTGGTCCTCAGGAGGGAGTCGGAGGTGTTGCGGTCACTCTCAACGGAACCAGCACGGCTTTCACCGACTCACAGGGCTGGGCACGCTTCGACCGTCTCGACCCGGGAAGCGTCGACGTCGTGGTCGACACGGTGAGTCTGGGCCCGAACTACAAGCCACTTACCACGGCGCACCGGCGATTGCACCTGCGCGCCGCAACTACGCGAGTGCTCCCGATTGAGTTGGAGACCTCCAGTTCGATTCTGGTGGTAGCCTGGAACGACCTTGACGAGTCGGGGGTTCTGCCCTTCGGCTACATCCCGATTCCGGCCATCCCCCTGCTGGTCGATGGACAGAGTGGATTTGCCACCGACTCCAGCGGGGTTCTTTTCCTCCCGGACCAGGAACCGGGTCCCCACGAGGTCGCCCTCGATACCACACACCTTGACGCCATCTTCCACCCGACGAAGGGTAGCAGGAGCGCTTGCACCCTCCGGTCCGGCAACGAGGTCGTGGTCGATTTCGGTTTGCGTGCGTACGGCAGGCTCCAAGGTCAAGTGGTTCTCCAGCCGAATGCGGGCGAGGATCCTCTCCCCGCTCCCGGCCCGGTTGATATCTATGCCAACGGACGTTGGCTGACCGCAACAGACATCTCCGGCCACTTCTCATGCGAAGCTCCCGTGGGCGCCCTTGAGATCGAAGCGAAGTTGCGGCAACTGCCGCAAGCACCAATCGCCGTGGCCAGCCATCCGCAGCGAACCGAAATCAAACCGCACACGCCGACCAGGACCACGATCGAGTTGCCTCGTCATTGCCGACTGCGCGTTCAGATCAAGTCGGCAGACGCGGACTTCGACCCCATGGGGCTCCCGCTGGAGATCGTGGGCGGCAGCTTCCAGTACACGTCGGCGACCGGCGAAGTGCTTTTCGAACCCCTGGAACCCGCCACGGTGACGGTTCGTTTGCTCCCGGACTATGTGCCTGAGGGGTACAAGCTGGCGTCACCGGCAAGCATTTCGGTGGAACTACATCGCGGTGAGGAGACCAGCGTTCAGTTCCGGATCGAGCCGGAGGCGGCGCAGTGATCCCTCTTCACCGCAAGGCCGCCCTGGTTGCCGCAGTACTCGGCGCTTCGATGCTCCCGGCGACCGCGCAGATCCGTCACCTGGAACGACTGCCCTCTTCACGCCGCGACAAGCTCTATATCACCCTCAATGGCGGCCTCCATTTTGCGCCCACCACACTTACCGGACACGTCCAGATCCTGCGCGCCGCGGAAGCCCCGTGGCTGCGCCTCTCTTACCCCCGCAGCGACGGTTTCCACGTGGCGCTGCAGACCTCCAACTTTCGCTCCCCTTCGGGAGACGTGATCGCAAACACGCAACTCGAATTCACCGCCCGCAACGGCGAGATAGCTGCGCTGGACACGCCCGGAACCGGAGCCGATTCGGCTCTCAGCCGAGAGCGCGCCCTCCTTTTTGATGGCGCGGTGATCGACCCCACCTTGCGGGGGAGCGGTCCGCTACCACGGGAAACAGGTACCAGCGGCACCCTGGGGGATCCCCTGGTGATTCTGACCGGGCCTCCGGGCAGCCGTGGGGAGTTTACCTATCACCTTGATCCAGAGGAGTTCCAACTTCGGATTCCAGCAAACGCTCACAAGGGCCAATACGAGGCTTCCCTAACCGTCACATTGGCGCCTGGCCCATGATTTCAACCACCATTCTTACTCATTTGGAGCCGGTGCAGTGGCTCCGACCATCGTCCAGCACAGGCAGGCAAACGAGCGCACCCAATGCTGCAAGACCCGGATGCGCTACAGCCCCGGGAGGAAAACCGTGAAAAGAAATTCGATCTGGCCATTGGCCATGGCTGTGATAGCCGGCGCAGGAGCCGTTTCCGCGGCAACCCTCTCCGTACCGGCCGCGTATTCCACGATCCAGGCGGCAATCGACGCGGCCGTGGCCGGGGATGAAGTCGTCGTTTCCCCCGGGACTTATGCCGAATCGATCGATTTTCTCGGTAAGGCGATCACCGTTCGCAGTACTGACCCGAGCGATCCCACAACCGTCTCCGCGACCGTGATCAACCCTGGCGGCAACGGCAGCGCCGCCAGCTTCCTCTCCGCCGAGACCACCACCTCGATTCTCCAGGGGCTCAAATTGACCGGTGGCGGCGGCACGGTTTACGCCACCGGTCCCAGCGGTGGAGAGAGCCTCGGCGGCGGCGCAATCTACTGCCTGAACGCGGGACCAACCATCGCCGACTGTGTGATCGAAGCCAACGATCTATCAGCCGCGGCAAGTTCTGCGGGTGGAGGCATCTATGTAGCCGGCGGCGCCCCCAGAATCGAACGTTGTGACCTGGCCTCCAATGCCGTCAAGAATCTCGGAGGCGCTCTCTATGTCGGCGCGGGCGGCAACTGCACCCTGGTCAATTGCACAGTGCGCTCCAATTCGTCGGCAGGCAGCGGCGGAGGTGTTGCGGTTGCCGCCGGAGGCACGCTGACCTGGACCGGCGACTCGGCCACCGGCAACAATGCGCCGCGCAGCGGTGGGGCGCTTTACATCCGCGACGATGCAAGCGCGATCGTCTCCGACTGCGCCTTCAGCCACAACTCCAGCAACGGAGATGGCGGCACCATCGCACTCGAAGACGCCGCGGCATCGAGCTTCACCGGTTGCGATTTCGACAACACGAGTGCCGGCAACGCCGGCGGCGCCGTCGCCGCGACCCGTTCGTCGACAACGCTTCGCTCCTGCACTTTCGCGAGCAGCCAGGCCACCAACTACGGCGGCTCCATCTTCATCTTCGACGCGCCCAATGCAGTGCTCGATGACTGCACGATCAGCGGGAGTTCCGCCTGGGAGGGCGGCGCAGTGTGGCTCAATAGCCCCGGCTCCATCGCCGCACTCACCGTAACCGGCTGCAACGCGACCTGGGCCGGCGGGGTCTACCTGGAGAATGCGTCTCCGACCATCAGCGGCTCGACCTTGGCGCAGAACAGTGCCA
>JALXCG010000724.1 GCA_026991065.1 Gemmatimonadota bacterium
GCCATGGCCACCGCCCCTGCCCAAACCCCCGCGAGAAGAGCCGGGATTGTGCGTCGCAGCGAAAAAGCCAGCAAGATGGCGACGTAGGGGGGGAGAAGGGCGAGCCAGGTTGGCGGCGGAACTCCCCGCACCAGGAAAGCCCCCCCATCCTCCAGCGTTAGCTTCAGGGTCGGAGGGGCGGCGGTGGCGTCCAGAGTCGCGCTGAGAATGGGAGCGCTGTTCACCGAATCGGCGGCCAACTTCAAGCCGTCGACAGCGCCGATGGCTCGGGCGAGTTCCCGTTCGAGCGCCTCTGGAGAGGAAGTTCCTGTGACGCGCAGTTGGACCGCGTGGGGAGTGCCGTCGGCTGCCAGTGTGCCAAGGGCTGCCGGTAGCTCCGACTTCAGGGCGACGCGCGCCAGCGCGTCGGCATCGGGATGCAGCCGGGGGCCGATGACCACCAGGAGCGCCAGCCCCAGCAGAACCGCCAGGGCAGGCATGGGCCGCGCAATCCCGTCGAAAACGCGACCGCTCAATTCTCCTCCTGCGCGGTCGAATTCGGTGGGGGCCCCTCGGCGGGAGCCGGTCTGGTTGCGCGCGGGCGCTCATTTCCGCTGCGGACGCGCCATTTCCCATTGCCGGCGCGGGTCGCGGTGAAATGTGAATTGTGCTCCCCGCTCTCCGCATGCCACGCCACAGTCTGGATCGATGCGTGGTTGGGCTTGAAAGAGCTGACGTTCAAAGAGAGCACCAGGATCGGTGCTTGATCATCTTCGATCGCACTGACCTGAACCGGGGTCGATGCCGATGAGGAACCCCCGCGGTCGCGCTTGCTGCCCGCGCTCTTTTTTCGTCCACCCGACTTGCGCTCATTGTCGTGGGCACGGCTCTCCTCGCGGGCTTTCTGTTCCGCCTCAATCTCCTCGCGAGTTCCGAAGAACATCTCCGGAGCGACATCTTCAACTGCAACAAGCACCTCTCGTCGATGCTGATCATCAAGCCCGGTCAACCCCCGCGGATCCACGACCACGCCGCTACGTGGATCTCTCTCCTTGCGCACCAACTGGCGCAGGACTTCGGCGTATACCTCGATCCGATCCTCCTCCGTCACCACGGTCGCTGCTGCGACGGCTTGCTCCGGGCCCCCTTCGCTCCGCGCTTTTTTTGTTGCGGATATGGACCTTGCGGACTTTTTCTGGGAGCTGGAGCCGGCTGAAGCCGCGCTTGCCGGATCCGACTTGGTGGCGGGGTCGGGAGTGTTCGCGCTCTCGTCATTGCAGGCCTGGCAAAAGAAGAGGCAGACCAGAGCCGGTCCGAAGAGCAGGCGGGAGTTGAAGTGACGCATTACCGATCCTATTTCAGAAGGACGACACGGCGGGTTTGAACCGTGCTTTCAGTGGCGGCGCGGATGATGTAGATACCACTGGCCAGGCCCTGTGCGTTCCAGGCGAGTTGCAACTGTCCCATGGAAGCCGGTCCCTGATAGAGCACGCTGATCCGACGCCCCCCAAGATCGTGGATCGACACTTGCAGATCGCGCACATCCGAGGCCAGAGTCAGGGGGACAAGAGTCCGCGGATTGAAGGGATTGGGCGTTGCCGGCAAGAGCTTCAGCACAGCCGCCGGCGGCATGAGTGGCGGCAGGGGGTTGTTGATGCCGGTGGGAGTATTGGCCGCGCCGGGGGTTGGCAGCGCGGTCCACTCCCAGGGGCCGCTGCCATCTGGAAAGCGGGCGAAAGAGGTGTCGGCCGCGGCGGCCTGGAAACTGGTGGAATCGACCAGGCTGGCGTTTCGGTAAAGCAGCAGAGCTTCACCGCTGCCGCTGAGCTTGAACGTCGCATGCAGAGAGCCTTGCTCCGGATCGTTGTCGGCCCACACCAGCAAGAAGCCACCGGGGTCGAGCAGCGTATCGGGAAACGCCCAGCCGGTCGTGTCGGCCGGGTCGTCCGTCGCCCAGTAATCGCCCAGCGCCACCGGTGCATCGCCACTGTTGTAGATTTCGAACCAGTCATCAAACTCCCCGGCCTCGTCAGCAATGGTGAGATGATTGATCGGCATGATCTCGTTGAGTTGCAGCTCCGCCCCCGCCGGGGAAGCCAGAAGCAGGGCCGCGCAAGCGGACAGCATTACAGAAGCGGTTGATTTCATTGATTGGGTTCTCCCGGGGTTGGCTGATCGCTGACGGCCCAGGGGCCGGTTGCATCTGGAGTTCGGGCATAGGCTTGATCTTCCCCCAGAGCCGGATAGCGGAGCGAATCGATCACTCCGCTGCCATCGGCCCAAGCAAGAACCACCCACTCCCCAGAGGGTTTCAGCTTGAAATCGCTGTGCAGCCCGCTGTCGTCGCCATCTGCCCAGATGAGCAGGTAGTCACCGGGCGCGAGCAGCGAATCTGAGTTTGGAATCCACAGCAGGTCCGCCTCGCTGCGATCGGTGAGCCCGATTTCACGCAGCGGGATTGCGCTGGAGCCGAAGTTTACCAATTCGATCCAGTCATCGAAATCGCCATCTTCGTCGGCGAGCGTGGCATTGTTGGCGGCCATGATCTCGTTCAGCGCAATCCGCGGCGCTTCGATGGTCGGCGGGGGTACCCCCGTTTCGGCACAGCCGCCGATTGCGGCTGCGACGAGAGGGACGAGAGCCGCGCCCACTGCCTTGGCGGGTCGATTGCGCGGCCGTCGAAAAAGAATGGAATCACACATCGGTCGGATGTCGCCGGTTCGGGTGGAGGAGCGTTGATCACGGGGGGCATGGTCGGCGCCGGGGCCGCTGCGGCAAGTGAGTGTGGAAACTGCCCGCGGCCAAACGACCCCACAACCGCTGCACGATACCACACTGCGTCTTTACTGGCTGCGCATTGCGCTGAGGCTGCCCGCGGACCGCGATCGAACACCATGGGCGATGGTGGACGCGCTATGCTCTATCCATGATGAAGCGATATCTTCCCCACTGTTCTTGGCTTGGAGCGCTGCTCCTCTTGGCTCCGGTGGCGATCGCCGCCGGAGTGATTCCCGAAGCCGCTGAAGTAGCCACGGGGGCTTCCTTGCCACCGGCTGAGTCCTTGGAGTTGGAGGTCATGGGGCTCATGCTGCTGCGCCTGGCCTTGGCCGGCGTGGTGGGGGCATTGCTGGCGCTTCACCCGCTGCGGCGGCGCGCGGCGGGGAAGGGCAAGCGCGCGCGTCGAATCATTCAAACGCAGGTTATTCTGACTGTTGCGGCAGCGCTCATGGTGATTGTGATCGCCGACAGTTTTGAGCGTGCCATGGGTTTGGTCGGGCTGGGAAGCTTCATCCGTTTCCGCAACGTTGTCAGCAATCCAGTGGAGACAGCCCTGATTTTCGTCCACATCGGCCTCGGCATGGCCTGCGGACTGGGGCAGTTCGCCATTGTTTTTGTTGGGACCGTCGCCTTTGCGTTGATCTTGATTCCAGTCCTGTACTGGGATCCATTGGCGATGCGCAATCGCAATGGCGGCAAGGACGCAGAGGACCCCTCCGCCGGCGCGGTCGTGGTGACGCTGCAACTAAATGGCAGTGATGTTCGGGGGCTGCGCGCTTCGGTCGACGCCGCGGTTGACCAGTCTGCAACAGCGGAGGTGCTCTCCGGGTTCGAGGATCGCCGGCGGGGGCGCTTGGAGACTCAGATCCGTTTTCTCTCCCGCGATGAGATGCGCACCTGGTTGCGTGATCTCGGCGTTCTCCTGGAAGATGAAGCGGAACGCTTCGACTGGCGCCTGGAGGAGGAGGGATGAGAGCCCGCTGTTTGCGCTGGAGCATTCTCTGCGTTGCCCTGGGAGTTGGCCGGGACCCGCTCTCCGCGGCGACCATCTCGTCCGATCTGCAGTTTGAGTACTGGACGCCCGCGACCGCAGAAGCCGCCCGGTTTCGGTTGCGTCGATCGCGCATCAAGATCCGCGAGGACTTGGGCAAGCGACGCTCGCTCTATGCCAAAGTGAAGATTCTGCCGGAAAGAATCACGCTCTCGGATGCCTATGTCGACGCCGGCTGGGGCCATGGATTTTCCTTCCGCCTGGGGCGCTTCAAACGCCCCTTCTCCCGTGCGGCGCTCGCCTCTTCATTTTCGCTCCACACCTCGGATCGGGACATTGTCTACGATCTGTTCGGGGACAATGACTTGCGCCTGGCCGGAGGGAAGGGGAGCAATGAATACGCAGGGCGCGACGTAGGCGTGGCGGTCAAGTGGCGCTGGAAAGGGGCTGAGGCGCGCAAGGCAAACCTCACCCTGGCCTGGACCAATGGCGGCTCGCTGGGTGAAGCCGGCGGACGATCCCCCCGGCACTTGAGCGGTCGCGGCTGGATGCGCTTCGCTCCTTCACTCAATGCGGGTTTCAGCGTCTCCTGGACTCAGGTGCCGGGGGGGAGTGGTGATGGCTGGGCGAGCGGCGTGGATGCAGAGTGGAAGTGGCGCGGTCTTGAACTGTGGGGCGAGTGGCTCATTGGGCGCAATCGGGTGATCGACACGCGCATGATCGGCTCGACGGTGGAGGGCACGCTGAGCGTCGCCGGCTGGAGCAGCGGGATGCGGGTATCGCGCGTCGATCCGGACATTGAGATCCTCTACAATGCCGAGTGGGCCTATACCCCTTTTCTGGGCCGTCGCCTCTGGGACGGGGCTTATCTGATCGCGGAACTCACCCGTTTCGATCCGGCGGAGAATCCAACAGAATCCACCACGGGAGCCACCACCGAAGTGGTGGTTGCATTGCGGGTCGAGCCGTGAGAGAGCCGCTGCTGGCTGATCGCCTGCGGGAGATGCTGCGGGCTGAAGCGGGGGAGATCGATCTTCCGCTCGGGGCGCTTCTGATTGCCGAGGATCACTACCCGCGGTTTGACTTGGGGGCCGCGCTGGCGGTGTACGAAACACTGGTCGGGCGAGCCACGCGGGCGGTCGAGCATCGTGCTGATCCGCACGCCATGGTGGCAGCGCTCAACCGTTTCTTTTTCTTGACGCAGGCGTGGTCGGGGGCGGTCCGGCACTACTACGACCCGCGCAGCGCCCTCCTCAACGAAGTGATGGCGCAGGGGTCCGGAATTCCGGAAGTGCTGGCGATTCCCTACATGGGAGCGTTGCAGCGGCTCGATCTGCCGGTCCGTGGCGTGCGTTTGCCGGGGCAGTTTCTACTTTGCGTGGCGGACTCGATCTACGTCGACCTGTTTGATCGTGGCAAGCTGTCGGATTCGGCGGCGATTCGCGCACGGATCCGGCAGACCCAGGGACATGCGATCGGAATCGAGCGGTATCCGCAGCCACTCGACGCCCGCGGAATCCTCGCGCGCATTCTCACGACTTTGCACAGAGCTTTTGTTGCCCGGGGCGAGTCTGCGCATGCGCTGCGGGTGGTCGAGCGGTTGCTGCAGGCGCAGCCGGCTGTTGCCCGCCATTACGTCGATCGCGCCTACCTGTTGAAGCAGACTGGAAACTGGTGGGCTGCAGCAGATGATTTTTCCCGCTACCTGGCATTGCGGCCGAACGCGGCCAATGCGGCACGGATTCAGGAGGAACTGGAAACGGCTCTGCGCCTCGCGTTTCGTCTGAACTGACGTCCCGCGTCCCGCGCCTATCGGCGATCAACGGCGCAGCACGTGCACCGCTTCTCCAGCCAGCACCTTGGCCGCTTCCATCAGGGCTTCGCTGAGGCTGGGATGGGGGTGAATCGCCGCCGCGAGCTGATGCACATCAACGCGCGCGTTCAGTGCCACGACCGCCTCGCTGATCAACTCCGACGCACCATCACCGACAATCTGGACCCCGAGGAGGGAGTGATCGCCAGAGTGGGCGAGCACCTTGATAAAGCCGTCGGTCGCCTGGTTGGTCAATGCGCGACCCGATGCGAGAAGCGGAAACTTGCCGACTGCGTAGGGGACCTCAGCAGCTTTCAACTCTCTCTCGCTTGGTCCGACCGTGGCTATCTCGGGATCGGTAAAAACAACGCCCGGGATGCTTCCCAAAGTGAGCGGAGCGGAGCCACCGTCGCCGGCAATCGCCGTGGCTACCAGATCCGCCTCGCGTGCGGCTTTGTGCGCCAACATCGGCTGCCCGGCGACATCGCCGATGGCGAAGATGCCCGGAACGTTGGTTTGATAGCGGGAATCGGTCTTGATGAACGGGCCGTCCAATTCGACGCCCAACTCTTCGAGCCCGAAACCATCAACATTCGGGCGCCGCCCCACCGTGACCAGAACGCAGTCGACTTCGATGGTGCGTTCAGTGCCGCCGTCGATCCCCGCGATCTGCACGCTGATGGAACCATCGCTCAGAACCTTGTGGCCAAGCGCCCGGGTCTTCAGATGAATCCGCGCCCCTCTCTTCTTGAGCTTGCGCTGAACGATCTGAACCAGATCGCGGTCGAATCCGGGCAGGAGTTGCTCGGTCATCTCGACCACTTCGAGTTGGCTCCCGAGCTTGGCGTACATGCTCCCCAGTTCCAGACCGATATAGCCCCCGCCGATGACCAACAAGCGGGAGGGGACTTCGCTGAGGGCGAGGGCGCCGGTGCTGGAAAGGATTCGCCGTCCATCAAAAGGGAAGCCGGGAATTTCGATCGGGCGCGAACCACTGGCAACCACCACGGCGCCGGTCTCCACCGTCGCCGTCTCTCCCTGCGCGCGGATCTCGACCCGGTCGGGCGCAACGATCCGTGCTTCGCCAATGCGCAGATCCACGCCATTGCCCTTGAGCAGCTTGCGAACGCCACCGGTGAGCCTTTCAACTACTCCGCTCTTCCAGGCCTGAGTTGCGGCGAAATCGATCTCGACCTCGCCCGCTACACGCACTCCCCACTGCTCGGCGGAGCGCATGTGATCATAATTCTTGGCGGCGGAGATCAGCGCCTTGGAGGGGATGCAGCCGACATTCAAGCACACACCTCCGGTTCCGTAACGGTCGACGACCAGTGTGCGCTTCCCGTTCTGAGCCAGGCGGATCGCGGCTGCGTAGCCGCCCGGCCCGGCACCAATCACAACGACATCGACACTCATGTTCTCCATTGTCATTCCGTTGGTGCTTTCTATTGCAGGGGGATCTGGCTGACAAAGATATCCGTGGCGGGGCCGGACATCTCCTCCCATACGACCACAGCCTGGCTGGGGGTTGCGGTGACGCGTGGCAAGCGTGGATTGGTGGCGGCAACACTGCGCGGTGCATCCCAGGTGATGCCGCCGTCTATGCTGACGCTCAGCAGAACCTGCGGCGAGCCGTCGCTGTAGTCCTCCCAGGTGACGGCAGCGATCGCGTTTTGCACCCACAGATCGGGGCGCCATGCCGGTCCGGTCCCAGGGGCCACTGTGATCGGGGCCGACCACACCTTGGGTGCGTTATCGCTGTAGGCGGCCCGCAGTTCCCACTGATTTTCACCTTGGGTATCGTCCACCCAAGCTGCGAGGACATGATTGCCGGTGGCGCCGACTGTGGCCTGAATGGCAGCCTGGTTATCGTTCCAGAAGATCGTTCCCAGATCCCCCCAAACCTCGCCATCCAGGCGGGTGGCGTGCAGTCGCCCGGTCTCGGCCATGCGCAGTGTTTCCAGCGCAATGGGTCCCTCGGCATCGGCGGTGATCGCGAGTCCCATTGGGTAACCGAAGCTGTTCCAGTTATAAGCCTGAAACCAGGTGAGCGCATGGTTGCGGTCCGGCAGCCAGGCCACCGAATGGCGTCTGAAAAAGGAGTCGCCGTGGACTTCCAGCGTGATTCCGTCCCGGGCCAGAACCGCCGGTCGATCTTCGACATAGCCGTAGGCCGTTGAGGCAACCGGCAGGGGCTCAATCTGGTCGCTACCGGGTGGCATCTTGAAACTGAAGATGTGCCAAGTCCAGGTGAAGTTGTTGACCTGTTTTTCCCACACCGCCGCGCTGATGCCGATTCGCAATCCCTCATCGACATCTCCCGCCAGCGTGCATTGCCAGGGGCGCAGCGTATCGTTGGCGGCGAGTACCGTTTGCGGCGCCGACCAACTGGCGCCCGCATCCGTGGAGTGGGAGAGCAGAATGTCCCACGCATTGCCATCGAAGCCGCTGCGGGCCTCGCTCCAGGCGGCGAAATAGTCGGGACCGACTCGGTGCACATCGGGAAAGCGCGAATTCCCGGCCGAGGTGTACAGGGGGGCGGAAGCCTGGACACCCGGCTTGGCGGGCGCTTGCTGCTCCGGCCTCCGGGCGGTTCCGGTGGCCGGGCGCGGCGCCAATCCGGGAAGAAACATCTCTTCCAGAATGCGACCGTTGCTGCGCGGGACCGGCACATTCAGCATGGCCGCGAGCGTCGCGTGGAGGTCGATCTGTTCCGCCTGCTGCGTGCGAATCGCGCCCGCCGGGAAATCGGGTCCGGTGGCGACAAAAGTGATATCTCGACACCCCTTGCAGAAGTCTCCGTGCCACTCGAAACCACCGTGATCGTCATCGTGGCGCCCGTGGTAGTCGATGTAAAAGATCGCTGTCTTTTGTCCGTAGTCAGGCATCTCCCGCACCGTCTTCTCTACCTCCCAAGCCAGCCGGTCGGCGACGCCGATGTTGTGCAGATAGTCTTCCCATGGATGGGCGGAATACTGGGCAGCCTCGTCCGGTCCCTCCAGCGTCAGTATGGCGATGCGCGGCTGATACTCCTGAATCACCTGCAACATGCGCGTCGTAGCCTCTTCATCGGTGTAACCGGTTTCCAGGTGTGGGCCGAGATCGCGCCCGGCGTAGAGCGGATGATGACTGTCGTCGGCGGAGTATTGCTGGTCGCTGCCGATGACCCAGGCTTCATCCTTGGGAGCGCCGGTGAGCGCGCGCCACTGCTCGATCAGGGTTGGGTAATCGGGGCTGTTGGGACCGCCGCGCATCCCGATGCGGGTTCCACAGGAGACGGTGCAGCGTCCCGCCTGCTCGCCCGTTCGTCCCATGTTGTAGAAGTTGGGATACCAAACACCGAGCGGCATCAGGTCATTGCCGAGGTGAGGGCACTCACCGAAGTCCGGGGCGTCCAGGCACTCGGTCTCCCGGATGCCGCCCATGTAGACCAGGATGATGTTCTCGGCGGTCAGATCTCCGGGGACAGTGTTGCCGGCTGGCTGTGTTGCAGCGGCGGGGAGCAGGGTGCCGGCCGGGGCCGGTGCACAAACCAGAGCGGCCAGCGCCAGCACGGTTGTGCTGGCGAGAAGAGTGGAATGCAATGACGCAACCTTGAACATGATGGCTCCTGAACAATGACCCGACAATCAAGCGGCGGCTTGGGGCCACGCGAGAATCCCGACCGTGATCGATCTGTCTGGAATCGATTTCCTTGTTTTGCTTTTATCCTTCATAAGGATAAGAAGCGTTTGGCGGGTTTGCAAGTCGGCCACGCCGACTCCTAACCCACCGACCAGCCTCCCGGCGCACCCCCCTCGATCGTCACCAGGCGGAGCTTTTTCCCCTCCTTGGCCGCCAGCAGCATGCCGTTGGAGTTGACGCCGCGGATCTTTGCCGGGCGCAGACGGGTGACCACCACCAGCGTTTTTCCCACCAGATCGATGGGGGCGTAGTGCTCGGCAACACCGGCCACGATCTCGCGCTCCTCGTCGCCCAGATCGATCCGCAGCAGCAGCAGCCGGTCCGCCTTTTCCACCGGACTTGCCGCCAGGACCACAGCCGTTTTGAGGCCCAGCTTGGCAACATCGCCGATCTCGCAGAGACCGACTTCGGAGACTCTCTCGGAAGCGGCCCCCGCGGCAGCCTGCTCGCCACCGCCTTGCTTGCCGCTCGCCGCCGTTTTTGCTCCGCTCTTCGCCGCGCCGGCGCCGGACTTCCGCTGCTTTTCAGCGGAGCGCTTTGCCTGGATCCGCGGGAACAGCCCCGCCGATGCCGTCACTTGACTGCCCGGTCGCAGCCCACCCCAGCGCACCAGTCCCTCGAAACGCGGCTCGATCTCGTCGGCGCCGACCCCCAGCGCCCGGCGCAACTCACCCATCTTCGCCGGGATCACCGGATAGAGCAGTCCGGACACGATTCGCAACGCTTCGGCGCCGTGGTAGAGCACCGTGCCCAACTCCTCCATCGCCCCCGCCTTGGCGAGTTTCCAGGGCGCCGCGCGATCGAAATAGCGGTTGGTTTCGCGCACCGTCTCCAGCACGCGCCCGATTCCGCGGTCGAGGGCCATGGCCAGCACCTGGCGCTGCATCTCCCGCGCCGCTTCAAGCGCATGCTCCGCCAACGCCTGCTCCGCCGCGCCGGACCTCCCCGGAGCCGGCATCCGCCCCTCGAAATGACGCTCGATCATCTTCAGCACACGACTCGCCATGTTGCCCAGATCGTTGGCCAGATCGTTGTTGTAGCGACGCACAAAGAGTTCCTCGCTGAAACTCGCATCGCTGCCCTGGGCCATGTCCGCCAGCAGGTGGTAGCGCAGCGCGTCCACCCCGTAGCGCTCCGCCATGGCCAGGGGGTCGATCACATTGCCCTCCGACTTGCTCATCTTCGAGCCACCGGTGAGCCACCAGCCGTGAGCGAAAATCGTCTTCGGCTGCGGCAACCCCATCGCCCTGAGCATGGTCGGCCAGTAGATCGAGTGCGTGGTCAGAATATCCTTGCCGACCAGATGATAGGTCGCCGGCCACCAGCGATTGAAATCACTCTCCGCCTTGCCGTAGCCGATCGCGCTGATGTAGTTGACCAGGGCATCGAACCAGACATAGCAGACATAGTCAGGGTCGAAGGGGAGGTCGATTCCCCACGGCATCCGCTCCTTGGGTCGTGAAATGCAGAGATCGTGGATCGGCTGGCGCAAGGTGCCCAAAGTCTCGTTGCGGCGAAAATCGGGCTGAATGAATTCCGGATGGTCGTGGATATACTCCACCAACCAATCCTGGTAGTGGCTCATGCGGAAGAAGTAGTTCTCTTCCACCACCTTTTCCACCGGGTTACCGGCCGGACTCTTGCCGTCCACCAGATCCTTTTCGGTGTAAAAGCGTTCCTCGCGCACATCGTACCAGCCGACATACTCCCCCTTGTAGATCTCGCCGCGATCCCACAGGTTCTGCAGAATCGCCCGCACCACTCGCCCGTGGCGCGCCTCGGTGGTGCGGATAAAGTCATCGTTCGATATCCCCAGCGAATCCCACAGCCGCTGAAAGCGCACCACAGTGCGGTCCGCCTGCTCGCGCGGTGAGATCTCCGCCTTGCGCGCCGCCTCATAGACCTTCTGCCCATGCTCATCGGTGCCGGTCAGAAAGAAAGTCGGCTCGCCCAGGAGCCGGTGGTAACGCGCCAGCACATCCGCCAGCAGTGTGGTGTAGGCATGACCGATGTGGGGTGCGTCGTTGACGTAGTAGATCGGTGTGGTGATATAGAAAGGTTTCTTCATGGTTTGGTTGATTTCCTGATGTTCATCGCCGCCGGTTCCGCCGCCGCGGTCGGTTCTGTCTCCACCGGCGGTTTTGCCTGTGCCTTCGCGTCCGCCTCCGCCGCCGGCGCAATCGCCGCCTTCGCCTCCGCCGCCGGCATCACGCGGCGCAGATCCTCAACCCCGGCCCACGGCTGCAGCCGATAGCCCGCGGCCTCGATCCGGTCCGCCAAGAGCGCGGACGGGTATTGGCTCGATGCCAGCAGGACCGCCCGCCCCGCCTCGATTTCACGCATGATCCGTCGCGCCAACTCCTCGCGCTCGGCGACCGTGCCGCCCCAACGCTGGAACCAGCGCACCACTTCAACGTCCGGCCGCAACTTTTCCACGCCCTGGTAGTAATCGGCCATCACCGCATAGCCATGGTACCAGTCGTCGATCAGCAGCGCACCCGGTGGAGCCGCAGCCAATACTTCCGCATAATGGCGCGCCGCATCCACCGTTTTCTTATCGGGATTGGTGTAGTAGCCGAGATCATCGCGGGTCGGGATGCGCGGCAGAACGATCGGAAACTCCCCGGACGCCCGCGCCTCGATCTCGGCGAAGAGCCGCTCCTCGCCGCCCATGAAACGGCGCACGAAATCGGCCGCCACCCGGTAGTGAACCATCTTGCCGCAGATCGGCAACGCCATGAAAATCAGCACCGCCCAGCGCTTCGCCGGCCGCCAGTCGCGCGCCCGCTGCTCCAGCAGCGCCAACCCATCGCCAAGAAAGAGGGCCAGCATGGCGAACGAGGGCAGATAGAAATAGATCCGGTCCGGCACATCATAGAGGATCACGAAGAGCGCATTGAAT
>JALXCG010000725.1 GCA_026991065.1 Gemmatimonadota bacterium
GCGCGTACAGCGCATGTGGTACATGTTGGCGGTCGGCCCGCCGAGATCACTGATCACGCCGGTGAAACCGGGATCCTGCTTCATCCTGGCAATCTCGGCGCGTACCGACTCGGGAGAGCGCGATTGTACAATTCGCCCCTGATGGTTGGTGATCGAACAAAAAGTGCAACCACCAAAACAGCCGCGCATCAGCGTGACGCTGTGGCGCACCGTCTCGAAAGCAGGAATCCGTTCGCGGTAGGATGGATGAGGACGACGGGTATAGGGAAGAGCGTAGATCGCATCGAGTTCCGCGGTCGAGAGTGGCGGTTCCGCGGGCTGGACCACGACCCAACGCTGGCCGTGGCGTTGCGCCAGGGGGCGCGCGTTGTAAGGGTTGGTTTCCCGGTGAATCGCACGGGTGGCGCGCGAGAATGCGACCGGGTCGGCGGCAACTTCGGCAAACGAGGGTAGATGTTCGGCGTCGGCGGGCGGAGACTCCTTGGCGCCGGTCAGATAGGCGACCGAACGCAAAGAACGCAGCACCATCGGGTTCGCCCCGGCACGCAGAGCACGGGCGATCTTGAGAATCGGGCCCTCGCCCATGCCGTGCACGACCAGGTCGGCCTTGGAGGTCAGCAGCATGGAGGGCAGAACTTTGTCGCTCCAGTAGTCGTAGTGGGCGAAGCGTCGCAGAGAGGGCTCGACGCCGCCGGCGATCACCGGCACGCCGTGAAAAGCTTCGCGACAGCGCTGGACATAGACGTTGGTCGCGCGATCAGGGCGCAGCCCCGCGCGGCCCCCGGGGGAGTAAGCATCGTCTGAGCGCGGGCGCCGATTCGCGGTGTAGTGGTTGATCATCGAGTCCATGTTGCCGGCGCTCACCGCAAAGGCGACCCGGGGACGACCGAAGCGGCGAAAGGCATCGGCACTGTGCCACGGCGGCTGACTGAGCAGGGCGACCCGAAAACCATCCGCTTCGAGAACGCGGGTGAGGATCGCCATGGCAAAAGCGGGGTGGTCGACGTACGCATCTCCGGTCACGAAAACGATGTCGACACAATCCCAGCCGCGGGCCTCGACTTCGGCCTGGGTCAGCGGCAGCGGCCGCCGCGGCGCGGTCATGTGGCGGCCCATGGATCCTCCGCTTCGGTGCGGTCGGCGGAACGATGATCGCTGCAGTGGCAGTACACCTCGGCCGAGGACAGAACAGCCTCCAGGCGTGGCGTAACACGCGCGACGATGGCGCTCGCCTCACCAAGAGTCGTGGTCGGAGTGAGCAGCAACTCCACCTCCGCTTGATGCACACTGCCCTGGTGACGCAGACGCAGGCGGCGGTAGCCGCGCACCGCGGGTTCATCCAGGTCGCGCAGGACCGCTTGCAGGAGAGCCAGATCCTCGGGATCGGCTTCGTCCATCACGCCCCCGATCGCGCGGCGCAGCAAGCGCACGCCGGTGAAACCGATCCAGATCGCCGCCAGCAGCGCAAGGATCGGGTCAAGCAGCGGCTGCCCGGTCAACTGCACCAGAGCCAGGCCGATGAGGGCAAAAAGGCTGGTAATCAGGTCGGCGACCAGGTGATGGCCATCGGCTTCGAGCGCCGGTGAACCGGAGCGTCGTCCGGCGCGAATCAGGAGCCAGCCGAGCACGCCGTTGATCAGGGCCGCGGCAACGACCAGCGCGGTGCCCAGTGCCGAGGGGTGAATCACGGTGCCATAGGCCAACTCCCGCGAAGACTCGAAGGCGATGACCAGACTGGCGGCCAAAAGCAGTCCGCCCTCAAATGCAGCAGAGAGAAACTCCACCTTGCCGTGGCCATAGGGGTGGTTGGCGTCCGCCGGGCGGCTCGCCAGGGTAATCGCATAGAGTGCCAAGGCCCCGGCGACGATGTTCACCAATCCCTCCAGTGCGTCGGAGAGCACGACGACCGCGCCGGTCCATTCGTAGGCCAGGAGCTTCAGCCCCAACACACCGCAGGCAACCGCCAGCGCCAACCGTGCCCAGGTGATGGTGGAAACCTGCGTTGCAGCGGCCGTTGAAGAGTGCGGAGAGTTGGAGGAGGAGTGACTCGTCACCGGGAACCGTTCATGCGAAAGGGGTACGGAGCATCCGGCCCGAATTCCACAACGGGATTCTGCCGCAATACCGAATCTGCTGCTGAGGAAATCCGGGCCATCGACGTGAGCCTATCGTACAATGCGACTTTGCTGCAGGTGACAAGTCCCGCCTCAATCCACCATCAAGGCCCCATCTGCGTCGCTGATCGCGGGTCCGACATCCCGTGGCGTCGTGAGATGCGCCTGTCGCCACCGCTTCACCGCCTGACATCCGGCACCTTGCCGGCGGGCGAGGAGAGCCGGAACCCACGCGCTGGAACAGAGTTGCAAAATCAGGTAGAGGATTCTGGTGCCGCTGAGCTGACCAAGGAGTTGCTGATGTCTGAGTTAAGGTCTCTCTTTGCCTCTTACTGGGAGCAAGTACTACGCAATCATCCCATGATGGCGACGCAGCTTGGTGATCGACGCTATGAAAACCGGCTCGACGACTATTCGGCGCGCGCTTTCGAGGAGGAAAGGGCTTTTGAGAAAGCGACTTTGGCGCGCGCCAGAGCGATCGATCCGGATCTGCTCGATGAGCGCGATCGCATGGAGCGGGCGGTTTTTGTGGCGATGCTCGAATCGAGCATCGAGGGCGCCGAGTTTGCCGGGCACCTGATCCCACTAACACAGCTCTTCGGGCCACATCTCGATCTGCTGCAACTCTCCAGCTTGCATCCCACGAACGATCGTGCCGGGCTTGAAACACTGGTCGAGCGGCTGCTGGCGTTTCCCCGCCAAGTGCAGCAGTTGATTGCGCGCATGCGCGAGGGCATCGCCGCGGGAATGGTGGGGGCGCAAGTCAATTTCGCCGCGATCGAGCGGCAGGTGAAGGCGGCCGCCGCCGGCGCTGGCGGAATTCCGGAACTCTTGGCTGCATTTGACCGGGCGCCGGTGACAATCGACCGAAGAGAGGATCTTCGAGCCCAGGCAAAGGAGGCGATCGAAGAGAGCGTGGTCCCTGCTTACGGGAAGCTGGCCGAGTTTCTGCGCATGGAGTATCTGCCCCACTGTCGCACCACCGCGGGGCTGCTCGCGCTGCCCAGGGGCGAGGCCTATTACGCCCATTTGGTCAAGCATCACACCACCATCGATATCGACCCCGCGGAGGTGCATCGAATCGGTCTGGGCGAGGTCGCGCGAATACGTGGCGAAATGGAGCAGATCAAGGAGCAGGTCGGCTTTTCCGGAACGATCCAGGAGTTCATGGCCAGCTTGCGGCACCGCCCGGAACTCTACTGCACCACCGAGGAGGAGGTATTGACCGGCTTCCGCGAGGTCCTTGACACCGTCAAAGGGCGCTTGCCGGAACTCTTCGGCCGGCTACCCCGGCAGGAGTTTGAAGTGCGCCCGGTGGAGCCGTTTCGCGCCGCCAATGCTCCCGATGCCTACTACATGCCTCCGGCGGGCGAGCGCCCCGGAATCTTCTACGCCAACACCCACGAGCCCACCACCCGGCCACGTTACACGATGGAAGCGCTGGCCTATCATGAAGCTGTGCCGGGCCACCATTTCCAGATCGCGCTGGCGCAGGAGATCAGCAACCTGCCCGATTTCCGCAAGCATGGAATGTTCACCGCTTACGTCGAAGGTTGGGCGCTCTATTCCGAGCGGCTCCCCAAAGAACTCGGTTTCTACCAGGA
>JALXCG010000726.1 GCA_026991065.1 Gemmatimonadota bacterium
AGCGGCACACCCGCATTGGGAGAGACGAACTCAGCCTTCAAGTAACTGCTGAAGAATGTTGTGGAACCGATGTCTTCAGCGATATTTTGCCCGGTCAAGAAGAGCTTCCCACCTTGTGCCAAATAGTCGCCAATGGCGTCCATTTCACTTTCACTCAGGGTGGCCCCTGGGGCGGCATCGCCGCAGAACCAAATGACCGAATCGAATCCCAAGAGGGGGTTGAAGGCGAGTTCGCCAGTGATGCGCGGAGTCCAGCGATTGGGTCGGTTGCCGAGTGCTTCCAGGGGCTCCTCGTAGAACGAGGAGTAGTCTTCGGCAGGATCGTCGTCGACAAGCAGAACGGCTCCGCGACCGACTCGCACGGTGATTGTGTCGCTGCGGTTGAAGAAATTCGGTTCCGCGGTGAGTGTAACCACCAACTGGACATCCTTGAGTTCGGACAGGGACGCGTCCACATCGAGCAAGAACGGATCTGCGCTGTTGTCCGTTTCCGCCCCCGGTGAGACATCGGGGAATGTAGACGTTGCTTTGGCAACCGTAAGTTCCGGCGATAGAGACTGAATTGACCCGCTGATGCTGCCCGCTCCCATGGCCCCGAGGGGCAGTGCATAAGTCATGACGCAAGTGAGTTGGTCTCCCGGGTCGGCAACCAGGTCCGGTGTGACGGCATCGTAGACAAACTTGCGGCTGGCATAGAGCAACTGCGCGAAACCATGAGCGGCCAGGGCGGGGAAAAGATACTCTCCATGCGGTGTTCCGTTGGAAAGATCACCGTCATCGTCGTCCATAAACAAATAGTCCGTGTAGTAGTCCAGGTCGTTGTCAGCATGCCCGTAGCGGGCGTAATGCCAGAGTGAATCGGAAAGCGCGACTCCGGTCTCGAAACCAAGGGCCGCGATCAGATTCGTACGTGCGTCCCAAAGGGCGCCGCAGTGCGCCTGCCCGACACAGTGGACCTCTCCACCGCACTCGGGGGCCGGGTAAACGACGGTATTAACACAGTCCCGCAGGTGAGATCCGGGACCAAAAAAGCCTCGCCCGATCTGCGGATTGTTGGTGATCGTGGCTCCCAAATAGTCCGAGAATCCTTCGTGCATCGAACCGGTCGCGCGCCCCCCATTCGCCCATTGGGTAGTCCCATGACCATACTCGTGATAGACGACATCGGCGATGCGCACCGTGCTGGGGCAACCACCGCCACCCTCGAAGAAATTGACGCCGTTGCCATCCCAATACGCGTTGCAGTTTCCACTTGTGTCTTTGACCCGAACTGGCATCGGATAGTCGAGGGAAGTAAAAGTGGGGTCGATCGCCTTCATGTAATCATGGACGATATTGATGTGGTAGAGGCCGCCTCGTTCATCAATCGTGGAGTTTCCATCGTCCCAGGTCAGATCGGTTCGCTGGTTGGCGGGTGCGGTCTCAGCAAGAGCGGCGTTGTTGCCATTGAGGTTGCTGACTCGTTGCCAAGCCCCACTCAGGCTGCTGGTGACGGTGTGATCACCGGAGCCAACCGTGGCCATCCACACACCGCTGGTGTCGCTCTGGTCGGAAGGGCTGCCATCGACGGTGATGTTCTCATAGGCAAAGGATCGATATTCCGGTGTGTCGCTGGGAGTTTCTGGAAGAATCGTGCCGCCGATGATTCCGCCAATCTGAGCATAGCGGATCTCATTCCAGCGGGCGATGATGGCGCCGGTCTCGGCATCGATGTATTGAACCCATCGCGCGGCGGGCGCGGTGGTTGTAACTGTTACCTCCCAAGCCAAAGCGTAGCCGATCTCTTTGCCATCGGCCAACGGTACGATGAGCAGCTCTGCATCGGCATCATGGGCATCGCCAAGGGAGCCTCCAACCGCGCCTGCGGCGAGCCGAAAAGCCTGTGCCGCACTTAGATCCGGGTGAGTCGGCAGGTCGACCAGCGGATGCGTATTGATGCCGATCAAGGTGACCCGACCATTGGGCATTACGCGAAAATCGACACGCCCTCCTCCGACCCGAACACCGTCGTAGTATCGGTCGAAGGTGACAAACCAGCGCCCACCGACCTCTCGCTTGCCCGAGAGGCGCAATTCCGCCGGATCGACGCCGAAAAGATCTGGATGACTCGCGACCAGGTCGAGGCACGCGCCTTCGATGCTGGCGCCATTGACACTGCCCAATGGGATTCCAGGTCCGGTGATCCAGCGAGCCACTTGGGTGCGATCGTCCCACGACGCCACCCATCCCCCGCCGTGGCGGCTCTGGAAATCCTGCCACGCCACACTCTGCTCAAAAGTCGCTTGTCCCGTCGCGGAGTGCACCGGAAGCGCCAGCGGCAGGTCCACGGCGGCGACGAAGCTGTCAGCATCAGTCAGCGCCAGAGCGGGATTGAAAGAAAATGCTGCTGCGGCACTTAGCGCAGTTGCAGCCATGCTGTGGAATTTCATGCGTCCTGCCTGGAGTAGGGAAGAATTCATGAGGAAGCCGCGTGCGGAACTTCCAGATTCTTCGGGGGATTGTGGAACCAAGGAGTCTCTCCCTGCGCGGAAAACATGTCAAATACGCAAGATCTGCGCCGTTGCGCAAAACCAGCTCAAGAGGGGTGGCGTGTCCGGCGAGGAAGCGCGCGGGACCCGGGAAAAGGCTGTAAGCAGCGCCGTCACAATGGACGACGCTCCGGAACTGAGGACCGTTGAAGAGTTCCGGCTTAGACTCTGGGGTGCGCTTCGCAGATCACCTGTGCATTCAGCCCCAGCAGTGCGCAGAATCGCGCAGACTTCAGGTGCCTGAGTTGATGAGGATTCAAATCACTCAGCGCAGGAAACGCAGCGGGTCGCGAAGGGAAGCAACTGCAGGCGCGCGGTCGGGATCGGTTGTCCACAGGCTTCGCAGGTTCCGTAAGTTCCTTCTGAAAGGCGCGCAAGAGCGTGCTCAATTCGTCGTAGATCCAGGTTCTTCTGTTCCAAGAGTGCCGCATCAAGGTCGCTGTCGAGGTGCTGCACAACCTGGTCGCCCCAGTCACTCGGACGAGATGCACGACGCTCCTCCTGCGCCGTGATTTGCCGACTGAGGATTTCCTGAATCTCTTTCATGGTTGATGCACGTGCCTCCTGCAGAAGGTGCAGGAGTTCGCGATTGCGCCCAGCCATAGATTTCATGAAAGTATGACTCCGATCGCAGTGAATGAGCCCTTGCCAAAAAGAGGATAGGGAGCGCTCGCGGAGTTTGTCAAAGTCGGAGTATGCTCTTCGGCATGTCGAAATCCACAACCAAGCCACCGTTCTCCCGCCGGATCGCTGCCGGCTCACTGGCGGATCGAGTATTCGCCTGGGTCCAGATCAGCCGTCCGCTCATCATGTTCATCTCAGTCTTCGGTGCTCTTGTCGGGGCGCTGAATATCCGGGCCAGTCAAGGTGTCCCTATCCTTTCGCAGTGGACTACGTATCAGCTCTTGGATCTCTGGGAGTTGATCGCGGGCGCCGCCTTGCTGAGCGCGGGGCTCATGATTCACAACGACGTGACAGACTACCCGTCGGACTGCGTCAACCGTCCGCACAAGCCTTTGCCGCGGGGTTCCATTGGTCATGCGACCGCGCGTTGGACAGGCATCGGAGCGATGTGTGCTGCTGCTCTACTCTCCATGGCCCACCATTCTCCACAAGGGGTAGAGGCGAACTGGATTTGCGGCCTACTCACAGTGGCGATTGTGGTGACAGGTGTCTTCTACAAC
>JALXCG010000727.1 GCA_026991065.1 Gemmatimonadota bacterium
GATCGACGCCAACACCTGGCTCATGCCGAGCGGGCGCCTGTTGACCCCGGTTGGTGATCTGCTGACCGTGGATCATCTTCCCCACGCCATCCGGGTTTCGCCGGATGGCGCCTATGCGGTGGTCAGTTGTTCGGGCGCGGGGCAGCGCTCTCTGACGGTGATCGATCTCGATGCCGGCGCGGTCGTACAGGTGCTGCCCCAGCCGAGTGTGTTCCTTGGGTTGCGCTTTGCCGACGACGGATCCACGCTCTATGCGTCGGGTGGCGGCCAGGGGAAGATCCTGGTCTTCGACTTCGCTGACGGAGAACTGACGCCGCGCGGCAGTTGGGATGTGCTTGGCCATGTCAATGGGCTGGATCTGGGACCGCGCGAAAAGATCCTTTACGCCACCACCATGTCGCCTTCGGCATTGGTGTCGAAAGATGTGGAAAGTGGCGAGATGCTGGACCGGGCGGTTTGTGGCGGCGATCCTTTCGCCGTGGTTGTGAACCCGAAGTTCAAGCAGGTCTATGTGAGCGCCGAGCGCGATAACCGCATCGATGTCTTCAACGTGGAGTTGGCCCGTCACATTCGCTGGGCGGGTGCGATTCAAACTCCGGATCACCCGGAGGCGATGATCGTTTCGGACGACGGCAAATGGCTTTATGTGATCAATGCCGATGACGACTCGTTTTCGATCGTTGACCTGATCGCGAAGAAGGTTCACGCCACGATCGATCTGCGGCCGTTCGGTGGTTTTGAGCAGCATGGCTCCAGTCCTGACGCGGTGGCGATCTCGCCGGATCGGACCCGTCTCTACATTGCGCAGGCCGTTGACAATGCGGTCGCCGTTGTGGGGCTTCCCCATGGTGAATTGATCGGGCGAATCCCGACCGCGGGCTATCCTCTTTCGGTCGATGTCACGCCCGATGGGGCCACGCTCATTGTTGGCTGCGGAAAGGGCACCGGAACTGTGCCGGATGGGGCATTGCGCAACCAGTCGGTGGTCCAGATCGTGCCGGTTCCCGGCGACGGAGTACTGCAGCGGATGACTCAGCAAGTGAAGCGGAACCTGCTGCTTCCGGGGGCGCTTTTCGAGGTCGACGAAGAGGAGTTTTCCGGGCCGGTGCCACTCCATCGGGGCGACCCATCTCCGATCGAGCATGTCATGCTGGTGGTGCGAGAGAACAAGACCTATGACGCGCTGCTGGGAGACTGGGGCGCGGCCCGGGGCGAGCCGAGCAACTGTGTCTACTGCGGAGACGTTACGCCCAATCTGCATGCGCTGGTCGAGGAGTTCGGCAGCGGAGATAACTACTACAGCAATGCCGAGGTCTCTCTGCAGGGGCACGAACTGACCACCGCTTCGATTGTCAATGCCTATACCGAGCGCCAACATCAGTTGGTGAATCGGGGGCGGCCGATGGAACTAGATGTCATGTTCAATCCGGCCACTTTCCCCACGCGGGATTTTGTATTCCAGAACTGCATCCGCAACGGAATCCGTTTCCGTGACTACGGCGAGTCGATCGGCCTGGCGGAAGACCTGCTGCTCTTCGATCCGCGCTATGTGCATTGGGGACTTTATGATCCACCGGTGTTCTGGTTGCAGTCGCGCGACGTCGACAAGATGGCGGAGCGGATCGCCGAGTGGGAGTCGGGTATCTTTCCCCCCTTTATCTATATGTCGCTGCCCAATGATCACAACCAGGGCTGCCAGTGGCCCTATCCATCGCCGGAGTCGATGGTGGCCGACAACGACGAGGCGACCGGACGCCTGATCGATTGGCTCTCTCACAGCGAGTATTGGGAGACGACGCTGGTTGTTGTGATCGAAGATGATCCACAGCAGGGGCGCGACCATATCGATCCCCACCGCTCGATTCTGCTCCTGGCCGGCGGCTGGGTGCGGCGTGGCTATGTTTCTCCGGTCCACTATTCGGAAGCGAACATTCACGCCACCATCGAGCACATTCTCGGGCTGCCGCCGATGACGGTGTTCGACGAGATCGCGCAGCCGATGTGGGATCTTTTTGCGGACGAGCCGGATCTCACGCCCTATGACTACATCCCACGGATCATTCCACCGGGACCGTGCGAAATGGGGACTGAATTCGCCCGGCGCTCCGAAGGTCTGGAGTGGACGGTGCCCGACCAGGCTGCCGATCTGGATCAGCTTTCACTCGACTACAGCCGGACTTACGGGAGCGGCGAAGCCGCTCCTTCGGGGCTGTCCCCGGCCGAAATGCAGTGGTCGCGGGTGTGGCGCTCGGTTGGCGAGCTGCTGCGTGACATCGGGCCGCGCGATCCCGGCACGGAACAGCCGGACGAAGGGGAGGCGACACCTTGATCCTGCGCATGGTGTGTGTGTCGATGCTCGGCGCCGCTCTGCTCACCTCTGCCGGCTGCGCTTCAGCCGGCGCGCGCGGGGCCGATCCCGGCGCCGCGTTCACGGCGATGGTGGCGGCCTGTCCAGATCAGGGTGCGGCCGCGATTGAGGAGCGATTGACCGCCGAGTCACAGCGTGTACTTGACGAGTATCTGGAACTGGCCGTAGCACTTGGCGCGACCAACCTACCGGCCAATCCGACTGCGGTGCTGGCCGCGCAGTTGAGTGCCACCGAGCCGGTGGTGGTCGGGCAGGAGCCCGCGGGCCGGGACACAGTCTGGGTCGATGTGCGCTATCGTAGCGGAACCCCGGCACGGTTCCGTTTCATCGAAGAGGCGGGGCACTGGCGTTTCGACTTGGCGCGGGAGATGGATGCCGCGGTCGAGCAGATGCGTGAGGCGAGCGACATGTTGCGAGTCTATGGTGATGCTCGCAGGAGCGGCCGGCCGGTACACAGAGTGGCGGCCGACGATGATGACGATGACTGAGTCGTCGCGAATAGATCACCCCGGGGTGCGCGCCGCGGGGGTGGTGTCGATCGTCGACGTGGAGGATTGAATGGAAACGCAGATCCGGGGCGCGCGCGAGCGTCTCCAGCAGATGCTTTCGCGCGCCTGGCTGGAGATCGATCTGGACCAACTGATCGCCAACACCCGGGCGGTCGCCGCGCATGTCGGGGGGGCTGAGCGCATTCTCGCCACGGTGAAGGCTGATGCCTACGGCCATGGCGTGGTCTTTTCGGCCCGGGCTCTGGTTGCCGCTGGGGTTGGATGGCTGGGGGTCGCCACGGTGGAGGAGGGGATCGAGATTCGCCAGGCCGGAATGGAAACGCCGATTCTGGTGCTCTCGCCGATTGTTGGCGATGATGTTGCGGTGGCGGCCGAATATGGTTTGTCGGCCACGGTCTCTTCACTGACCGCGCTGAGGGAGATGGCGGCGAGTCTCGGAACAGAACAGCTCGACGTACATGTCGGGATTGATACCGGGATGGGGCGTGAAGGGGCGCTGCCGGCCGAGGCTCCGGCGTTGCTGCGCCAAGCCCTGAATCTCTCTTCGGTGTGCGTCAGAGGAGTGTTTACGCATCTGCCCGCCGCTGACCAGGGGGTGCGTGAATTTACGTTGGGGCAGATTGAGGAGTTCTTGGGAATTCTCGAAGCGATGGGTCTCAACGACGGTTCGCTTCTGCGCCATGCCGCCAATTCGGCGGGGATTCTCGACTTTCCGGAGTCGCACCTCGATCTGGTGCGGCCCGGTCTTCTGCTTTATGGGCTTTTCCCTTCGGCGGCGGTCCGGCAGACGATTCAGGTCCGGCCGGTGCTGGCGTTCAAGAGCCGCGTTACTCATCTCAAGGTTTTGCCGGCGGGACACACGGTTTCCTACGGTCGGCGTTTTCGCGCCCAACGGCCGACGCGGGTGGCAACCGTGGCGGTTGGATATGGCGATGGGTTCGCCCGTTCGCTCTCCTGCGGCAAGGGCTGGGTGCTGATCGGCGGCCGGCGCATGCAAGTGATCGGAGCGGTAACCATGGACCAGGTCTTGGTGGAAGTCCCGGCCGGCGCCGAGGTTGAGTTGGGAGATGTCGCGGTGCTGATCGGTTGCCAGGGCCCGGCGGAGATCACCGCCACGGAGATGGCCGCGTGGCGGCAGACGATTCCCTGGGAGGTTCTTACCGGCATAGGTCCGCGCGTGCCGCGGATCTATTTCCGTGGAGGACGGGCGACTGCCGCCCGCACGCTGCTCGGGCGTTTTGAAATCGGGGATGGCAATGGCTTTGCCGAGTAATCGGCGCTTGCCGCTGGTGGCGGTAGTGGTTCTCACCTGGAACGATCGCGAGCTGGCTTTGGCCTGTCTGGCCAGCCTGCGCGACCAAACCTATGCGTGCACAGAGGTCATTGTGGTGGACAATGCTTCCACCGATGGCACTGCCGACGCCATCGCCACGGAGTTTCCGGAACTGGATCTGATTCGCAATCCGCGCAATCTGCTTTTTGCCGGTGGCAACAATGTGGGCATTGCGCGCGCCTTGGAGCGGGGCGCGGAGTGGGTGCTCTTGCTGAATCACGACACCCACGTGGCCCCCGATTTCGTTGAGAACCTGATCGATGCGGCTGCTCTGCACACGGATGCCGCCGCGCTTGGCCCCATGATCTACTACGCTTCCGATCCGCGGCGAGTCTGGTATGCCGGGGGCCTGGTTTCGCTGCGCTGGGGGAGATTCGCTCACCGTGGGATTCGGCAGATTGACCGCGGTCAGTTCAGCCGGGTGGAGGAGACCGATTACGTGACCGGTTGCGCGCTGCTGATGCGACGCCAGGCCATCGCTGAAGTTGGGTTGCTGGATGAGGGGTTTCGCATGTATTGCGAAGATACCGATTGGTGTTTGCGCGCGCGAAACCGGGGCTGGAAACTCTATTTTGTGCCCCAGAGCAGGGTTTGGCATCACATCTCGGTCAGTTCCGGCGGGCAATTCGCGTGGCGGAAAATTCGTCGTCGCCTGACCAGCCAACTGCGCCTCTGTGCCCGTCATAGCCCGCGTTGGGCGTTGTGGACCACCGTCCCCCTGGCCCTGGTCGCAGACAGTGGCCGGGTCGCAATCCTGGTTATCCGGAGCCGTTTTAGTAAGGCCTTCACCATCTGGAATGGGCCCGGTGGGAGCATCTCGGCATGACCCAACTTCTTCTCCACTGGGGGCTCACTCCGGATCAGGCGGAACACGTCTCTGCCCTGGCGGCGATCCTGGGAGTCCTCTTCGCCGCCTATTTGGCAGACCGGATCGTCAAGCGCTATCTCCTGCGCTGGGTCGATCGGCTGACCCGCAAGACACGTGCAGACTGGGATGATGTTCTGGTTCGCAACGGGGTGTTCGATCGCCTGGCCCATCTGGCCCCGCTGATCGTTATTCGTGCCGGTGCTGATTTCGGTTTGCCACTGCCGGCAACTCTGGTCGCCAATGTCATCAGTGCGGGTTTCATGGTTGTCGCCGCTTTGGTAGCGCTGGGGCTGCTCGATTCGCTGATCGAGATCTACTCCACTTACCCCGTCTCCCGCAAGGTGCCGATCGCCGGCTATGTTCAGACCGTCAAGGGGTTCGCCATCTTCTTTGCGGCTGTCTATGTGCTCGCGCGGCTCATGCAAGCCGACCCCTGGTCTTTCTTCAAGGGGCTTGGAGCGCTGACGGCGGTCCTGCTCCTGGTGTTCAAGGACTCGATCCTGGGATTGGTGGCGAGTGTCCAGATCAGCGCCAACGACTTGGTTCGCATCGGTGACTGGATCGAGATGGAACAGCACCGCGCGGACGGTGATGTGATCGATGTGGGACTTACCGTTGTCAAGGTGCGCAACTGGGACAAGACCATCGCCACCATCCCGACCTATGCCCTGATCTCCGACTCTTTCAGGAACTGGCGTGGGATGAGCGAGTCCGGCGGCCGGCGGATCAAGCGGGCGATCTACATCGACATGACCAGTGTTGTTTTCTGTGATCAGGAGATGCTGGAACGTTACGCGCGCATCGCTTGTTTGCGGGAGTATCTGCACACGCGACTGGCGGAAGTGGAGAACTGGAATCGCGAGCATGGCGTGGCCGCGGAAGAAGCCGGAGTAAACGGGCGTCGGCTTACCAATCTGGGGACTTTTCGCGCTTACCTGCAGGCCTATCTGCGGTCCCATCCGCTGGTGAGACAGGATATGACTTTCCTGGTGCGGCAATTGGCACCCGGCGCGAATGGTTTACCGATCGAGATTTATGTGTTCTGCGCCGATCAGGATTGGGTGCGCTACGAGGGAGTGCAGGCCGACATTATGGACCATCTCCTGGCGATCCTCCCGTATTTCGATCTGCGCGTATTCCAATCTCCGAGCGGGGCTGATCTGCGGGCCTTGGGGGGGCGCGGAACTGCGAATCGTTGTGCCGAAGAAGACCCGCCCAACGCGCCGGAAGAGTGACCACGGCGCGCAGGGTTCGGGTGAGAAACCGCGGCAACTGCCCATGCTTCTCCATGAAGTAGAGCAGCGAGCGCTGGTGCTCAATCCAGGTCGCGAAGCGGTGTGCGGTGGAGGATCCCCCCCAGGCATGCACCACGTGGGCAGCAGGCACGTGGTGTACCGCCCAGCCCAGGTTCCAGGAGCGCTTGCAGAGATCGGAATCTTCGGCGTAGAGAAAGAAGCCCTCATCCATTCCACCCAACTCCTCCCACAGTGGTCGGCGAATGGCGAGCGCGGCGCCGGCAACGACATCAACCGGCCCAGCTTCCTCGGGAGGGCGATCGGCGTAGAGATAGGCGCGGGTCCAGGGATTGCCGGGCCACAGCCGCACCAGGGGCGAACGGCGTGAGATCAGAACGTTGCGTGGGCTGGGGAAGCGGCGCAGGCAAGGCTGCAGTGTGCCGTCCGGGTTGTAGAGTTGGGCACCGGCGATGCCGACTCGGGGGTGTTCATTCAGGTAGCGTGGCAGTTCGAGCAAAGAAGCATCGGTCAGGGAAGTATCGGGATTCAGCAGCAGGATAAACTTGACCGGCGCCGGAAGCAGGCGAACCGCGGCGTTGCAGCCGGCGGCGAATCCACGGTTGGCGGCAGCATCCGCCGCGGCAATGCGCGGTGAATTCAGCTTCAGTATCGCTTCGGTCGCGCCATCTTCGGGACTGTGGTTGATGACCGCGGCGCACCATGTTTCCGCAGGCAGGTGGGCCTCCAGCGAGCGCAACGCCCGCAGGGTCAACTCACGGCAGCGGTAGGTGACGATCGCGATTCCCAACTCTACCAAGAGACGGTCCACTCCCGATGGTCCGACCAGATCTCCCGGCCGTTGCTTCCGCTCAGCAGGCGGAAATCCAGGCGGTAGTGGAATCGGTTTTTGCCCGCTTCGTCAACGGTTGGGGTTCCACTGACGCGGGAGAGCACGACATAGTCGGTATGGTAGAAGCGGGTGAGGTCAAGGTCGGCGCTGCCGAGGCGTGGATCGTCGAAGCGGACGCGAAGAGCACTGGCCAAGGCGCGGCGCCGTTCGCCGGTAACGGCCTTGGCAGAAGTGCCGATCGAGCCTGAAATCGCGGTGTCCATCAACTCCTGAGCGAACCGGCGCGAGGTGGTGTTCTCCAGGCGAAGGAAGAGAATATTCGGCGTACTTTTCGCAGTCGAGATGTGGGCCACTGCATTCTCAACAAGATCGGCGGCAGCGATTGCCAGTTGGCGCGAGGAGTCACCCGGATCCGCATCATCAACAACACGGTCGCCGTTTGGGGCGTCGGTCACCGGCTCGTCGGCCCGGACACGTTCCGAATCGACCAGCACAACTGCATGTGAGGCGGAGAGTTCGGCCAGCCAACCGTCCAACTCTTCACTCTTCTCAATCGAAGTGCATTCCAGCGCGGTGCCGTCTTTGAGATGGAGGTAGGTGTGGCCGCCACAGCCGGTCACGAAGAGAACGGTGGCGCAGAACAGGAGGGACAGAGAGCGAGGTTTCGAAGTAGACATGCGCAAGACTTTGCCACACTCGCGTCGATCTTCCAAACGAATCGAGAATTCTGCCGATAGAGAGGATTGAAGTGCGGCCGAAAGGGCGCTGGCAAGCTGTTGTCGCCGGCACGGCGCGCGCGCAAACCCTCAACCAGCTGAAATCTCCATGGCAGCAAAGGGCGACCAATCCACGGGATCCGATTTTCCCGAACTGGACCCCCAACCGGACCGGGCTGTGGGTCTTGAGGGCGATGGTCATGAGGTAGATCACCGCTCCAGGGTGGGGCGCGTGGACAATCTTGAATCTGCGCTGCGCGCGATCAATGAGGAACTCGACCTCCTGAGCCAGGTGCGCGCCGGCACGTTTCGGGATCTTCAGCGTGAGGTGATCCGCTATCGAGCTGTACTGCGTGGTGCCTTGCACGCTCTGGCCGAGGCAGTGGATGCGAAGGATACTTACACCCACGGGCACTCCAGGCGCGTGAGTGCTTATGCCGGCCATTTGGGCCGAGTGATCGGGTTGAGTTCGGATGAACTCGATACCCTCACGTTTGGCGCACTCTTGCATGACGTCGGCAAAATCGGCATGCCGGAGTCGATTCTGCGCAAGCCCGCCCGGTTGACCAGCGATGAGTATGAGATCGTGAAGCGACACCCGGTCTTGGGAGCGGAGATTCTGCGCAGCATCCCCGACCTCGGCAGCGTCGAGACCACCGTTCGGCATCACCACGAACGATTGGATGGCGCGGGCTATCCAGATAGATTGGCCGGCGAGAACATCAGCATCTGTGCCCGGGTGGTGGCGGTGGTCGACACCTTCGACGCGATCACCACAACCCGGAGCTATCGGCGCGCCCGCAGCCCGAAACAAGCTCTTGAGATTATGGGCGATGCATCCGGCGCACAACTGGACGGCGAGCTGGTGGAGCATTTCGCCCGTCTTTGGTATGCGGGTGACCTGGAGCACATCATCGGTGACCTGTGGGAACCGGCTGCGGCTGGTTGTGAAGATGAAGGCGAAGAAGATGAAGTCTCCGCTGCGGGGGGAGCGGTCGGCTGCGACCACGGTGTCATCACCTGAGAGATCGCGAAGAGACAGCTCCCGCTTTCTGTAGTTCGCATCCATACCGGTTCCGTGTGGATCCTTTCCATGGACTGCGACTGATGTTGATGCTATAATTCCTGATTCATATTGCAATGCTATTAGGAGCTTAATGACATTTGAAGATCTTGATCTGATTCCGCCCATTCTGCGGGCGGTCGAAGCAGCTGGCTACAAAAAGCCAACCCCCATCCAGGAACGGGCGATCCCGATTGTGCTGCGGGGTGAAGACATCATAGGGGCGGCGCAGACGGGAACCGGAAAAACCGCGGCCTTTGCACTGCCAATCCTGGACGATGTCGACTACATCGGCGGGAATGAACCGCTTGCCCTGGTGCTGACCCCGACTCGGGAACTCGCTCAGCAGGTTGCCGATTCCTTTGAGACTTACGGTCGTTTTATTGATGTGCGCCTGGCAGTGCTGGTCGGCGGTGCCTCTTTCGACAAGCAGGTGCGTGCCTTGGCCGCCGGGCCTCAGGTCATTGTCGCCACGCCGGGGCGCCTGCTCGATCATCTGCAGCGCGGCCGTCTCCAACTCGACAGTGTGCGCACGTTGGTCCTCGACGAAGCGGACCGAATGCTGGACATGGGCTTTATTCACGATGTGAAGCGCATCATCCGCAGAGTTCCGCGCAAGCGGCAGACTCTCTTCTTTTCGGCAACTCTGCGCCCGGACGTGGAGAGTTTGGCGCGGGACATTCTGAACAACCCGATCCGCGTCGGTGTCAAGCCCGATTATGAAACCGCGGAACATGTTCGCCAGCGGGTGATTCGAGTGGACTCTGCGCGCCGCCGGCAGTTGCTGGCGCACCTCTTGACCACTGAAGGGTGGGACCAGGTGTTGGTGTTTACGCGGACCCGGCGCGGTGCCGAAACACTGACCATGGTGCTGCGGAATCGCGGATTCCAGGTTGAAGAGATCCATGGGAATCGGTCGCAAAAGGAGCGCAATGCCGCGCTTGATGCTTTCAAGAGCGGCAAGGTCACGGTGCTTGTCGCAACCGATGTTGCTTCTCGCGGGCTGGATATACGTGGCATCTCCCATGTCGTGAATTTCGACATGCCGAACAACCCGGAGGAGTATGTGCATCGCATCGGTCGCACCGGGCGCGCCGGAGCGACCGGCTATGCCGTGAGTTTTGTTGTGGCTGACGATTGGCCGCTGCTGCGCGAGATCGAGCAGGTCACCAGCAAGGAGATCCGCCGCACCACCGTTGCGGGGTTCGAGCCGACCTGGAGCGAGCCCATCGCCAGCGGCCCCAAGGACTGGGATGGCAAAGGCGTGAAAGTGGTCTACAGCGCCTTCTCCGGGTCGGCGAAGAGCTAGGAGCCTGTCCACATCGGTTGGTTGTGGCTCTTCTCGACGACTGATCAAGGTCCTAGGCGGATGCTTCGGGTTTGTCGCCCGGTGTTCGGCGGCGCTTTTTTCCTGGTTGCCTGCGCGGTCGTTGCCGTGACCGCGCCGGCTTGGCCAGGGCAGCCATGAAACCGGGGAGCAGTTCGGCGGAGCAGGCCAACCAACTCTGCACCTGAGTTTGCACCTCACGGTTGTGACGGGCGCGAGGGGGGCGCAAGCGGGAGGCGACTCGCTCGTAGACGTCGGCGCGGACCCAGAGCGGTCCGCCACGCACATAGCCGAGCAGTGGCGCCGGAGGCCCGGCATGAAGTGCCTCGAGCGGCATGCTGGGTGGGGCTCCCGCGGGGATCGGCGGGACCTGCGCGAGTCCCTCCGCGACTGCCCACAGCAGCGTGCGCTGCTGCATCGATGCGGGGCGCAAGAAGGAGCGCACGTAGATCACCTCGCGGCCGAGTCGTATGTCGAGGCGCGCCAACTGGCCGCGTTCGCGGCGGTCGACGCTGGCCAGCAGAGCACGGAGCGAGTGCCGGGAGAGGCAGGCGAGCGTGGTGCGAAGGCGATGCACGATCCCCCGGCCGCCGGGGCCCAGCATCCTGGTCGCCTCGCGGTCCAGCGGTTCAACCACAGCCGCTGCAAAACTCCGAACCGCGACTTGCAGGCGCCGGCGAACCCGATCGCGGCTGGCGCCGCTGAGGAGCGGATTCTCCGCGACTGTTGCTTCCGGGCGCAGAATGTCCAGGCCCCGCCGCATTCTGCCGATGATTTCTCCGCGCCAGGCGATCTCTCCGCTGGGGCGAATCTGCAGAGCATTCTCCGGTGCGTCGAGCAGCATTTCGATCCGGCGCTCGATCACAGGGCCGAGTGCGCGCTCCACGCGCTGCCGCGCATTGTGCTCCAGGGCGGCATCGGGGCAGAAGCGGAGCGCGCGCAGATGGCCACAGGGCAACCCCTGCGCCAGGACGGAATCGTCCTCCAGTACTTCGACCTCGAGCGAATGGGCGCGCGCGCCGCGCAACAGAACGCTGGCGCGACGGTCGACGAAGCGCGCGGTCAGGGCCTGGTGAAGCGCATCTGAAAGCCGGTCTTCGATGGTTCGGGTCAGTTCCTGCCAGCCGCGTGAATCCTCCACCCAATCGGAGCGATGGGCAACATAGGTCCAGGTACGAATGGCGGCAATGCGCCCCATCAGGGTCTCAATGTCCCCCTCCGGACGGTTGATGCGCGCGATCTGGTTGTGCATCCACGCCGCCGGGAGGCGCCTTTCTCGCTGCTGCAGATGAACAAAGATCCGCCCCAGCAGGGAAACGTGGTCGGCGCCGAGTCGGCCGCGAAAATCGGGCACGCCACAGACATCCCAGAGCAGCCGCAGATCCTCCTCGCCGTGGAGAAGGGCGCGGATCTCCGCGCGTTCCGCCAACTCGTCGAGGGCCTGTTGATCATCGGCCCGTTGCTGCAGGCGCAGGAACGGGTGGGGCGCCGCCTTTCCCAGGCTGTGCCGCAGTGCCTCCAGCCCGGAGAAATCGAGTTGTGAAGCGCGGTAGTAGATTGCGGCGACCTGCGGGAAGGAGTGCGATTCGATCGCCCGGATGTAGTGGGCGTCGAGCGCCGGCAGTGAGGCGGCAAGACTGAAGGTCCCGTCGCGGCGAAAGCGGCCCGCGCGTCCGGCAATCTGCGCCATTTCGGCGGCACGCAGTTGCCGGAAGCCGCGCCCGTCGAATTTCCGGGTGGCGAGAAAAACCACCTGCTCAATGTCCAGGTTCAGGCCCATGCCGATGGCGTCGGTGGCGACGATGTGGTGAACATCACCGGCCTGATAGAGTGCAACCTGGGCGTTTCTGGCG
>JALXCG010000728.1 GCA_026991065.1 Gemmatimonadota bacterium
GGGTTGGGCGTGACGGCGGCGGAGGCCGCGGTTGAAGCGACCGCGGTGGGCGGAGCTGCCGAGGCGACCACCGAAGCCGGTGCCGGTGCCGGATCCGCGGTGATCGGGGGGCCGGGGTCGGAAGGGGAGAGCAGCGGGTTCTGGCGTCACCTGCGCAGCCGCGCGGCGGAGTTGCGCCGCATGTTGCAGGAGCGCGGCGCCGAGCACGAGGCGGAGAGCACGCCTTCGATTCAGGAGGTGCTGACCAAGTCGATGGACATTGTGCAATACCGCATCGCGCGCAGCCGGCTGGCGGGTGATCCGCCGGAGTTGCTGATCGCGCCCAAGCTGCCCGGCATCGGCACGCTGGATTTCCACAAGGCGGAGGAGGCGATCGCTGCCGGTCGCCGGGCCGCTGAGCGTTCGCTGGCATCGCTGGGGTGGGGCGGGGAGTAGAGGCGGTGATTGGACAGCGTCCGGCTGTCCAGAGATCCGGAATCTGTCGGCCCTTTGGTGACAACGACGCCATGACGAAGAGAGACTTGGGTTAGACTGAAACTGCGTGCTGCCGGGGGAAGATCGCGCAGAGTGCTGACCGAGGCTGCGAATCGGGCTCGTTTTCGAGTCGAGAGGAGAGATGGAACATGATGAAAAGCGTGTGGTGCGCCGTGGCGCTGGCGGGGTTGAGTGTGGGCTTGGCCCGGGCCGCTGTGACCTGGGATGTTTACCCCGGAGACAGCATTCAAGAGGCGATCAACCAGTCGGCGAACGGCGATGTCGTTGTGGTTCATCCCGGTGTCTACGTGGAAACGCTGAACTTCCACGGGAAGTCGATCACGGTGCAGAGCACCGCTCCGGAAGATTCGACGGTGGTCTTCGCCACGCGTGTGAATGCGAACCACCAGGGCAGCGTGGTGCAGTTCGTGTCGGAGGAGGGGGGCGATGCCGTACTGGATGGGCTGGCCCTCACCGGCGGCAACGGCACGGTCTATGCCACCGGGCGGTACGGCGGCGAAAGCCGGGCGGGAGGCGGCATCTTCTGCTCCAATGGCGCTTCGCCGCTTATTCGCCGCTGTCTCATCTTCAGCAACCGTGTGGAGGATGGATCGGTGGTCGGCGGCGGGATCTACTGCGCGAACGGCGCGGCGCCCATGATCTCCGATTGCCTGGTCCGCAACAACGAGCTTCACAATTATGTGTGGAAGGCGTCGGGCGGTGGGATTGCGGCGTTCAGCGCTCTGCCGACCATTTCCGGGTGTAGCATCTCCGGGAACTACATCGTCGGCGAATGGGCGAGAGGCGGCGGCATCTACTGCAAGAATTCAGACATCCTGGTCGAGAATTGCACGATCGCCGACAATGTCGCCGACGACAACGGCGGCATGGCGCTGGGCGGCGGCATCTACTACCGAATCGCTTCTCCGACCATCACCGACTGCCTGATCAGCGGCAACCGGGTGATCTCCAACAATGGTCGCGGCGGCGGTGTTTGTGGAAGCGATTACCCCACCGATCAGGCTCCCTATCTTCTGCGCTGCACGGTGATCGATAACTCCGCGGAGGGCAACTCCGGCGGCGGCGGGATCTATGCGGCGGCGCAGATCACGCTGGAGCGCTGCACGATCGCTCACAACTGGAGCGGTTCCGGCTGGGGGGCCGGAGGAATCCTGAAGGGTTTTAACTCCCCCACCCTTGCAAGTTGCATTGTATGGGACAATTCTCCCAGCGAAATCGACGATGGGGGGACGGGTTTCGATGTCCGCTATTCCGATGTCAAAGGTGGGTGGGCCGGAACGGGCAATATCGACGCCGACCCGCTTTTTTGCGACGTGCGTTGTGAACTGAACGATTTCGGACTTGCTGCCGCGTCTCCCTGCCTGGGGACGGGTGAAGGGGGCGTGGACATGGGTGCGCACGGGCAGTCGTGCGACACGCCGCTCACGGGCAGTGTGGTGATCGAAGTGCCCGGTGACTACGCATCGATCCAGGCTGCCGTGGATGCCGCCTGCGATGGAGACAGCGTGGTGATCGCGCCCGGAACCTACCTGGAGTCGGGAATCGATTTCGCGGGCAAGCCGCTCGTGGTGCGCGGCGTGGATCCGGAGGATCCGGCGATTGTTGCGGCCACCATCGTCGACGGCCAGGGCGGCGGTCCGATCTTTCTTTTCCAGTCCAGTGAAGATGGTGCTTCACAATTGCAGGGGCTGACGATTCAGAACGGCGCGGCGGACCAGGGCGCCGGGATCTACTGCGGAAATGGCGCCACGCCCCACATCTCCCATTGCTGGCTGCGCAACAACCACGCTGTTGCCGATGGCGGCGGCGCTTTTTGCAACGACGTCCGGGCGGAGTTCCGCAACTGCCGTTTCGAGGCCAACTCCGCTGTTTACGGCGGGGGCGCCGGCGCGAGAGCGGGGGATCCGATCTTCATCGATTGCGAATTCGTCGGCAACACGGCGAGCAGCGGTGGTGGCTATTTCAACAGTGGCGGCGAGGACCAGTTGTTGCGCTGCTCTTTTGTCGGGAACGACGCGTCCTATGAAGGGGGCGGCGTTGCGCTGGGCTCGAATACCAACATGGTTGCCTGCACCTTTGTCGACAACGGCGCCAAGCAGGGCGGGGGCATCAGCTTCAACACCGCCCGTTGGCCGGTGGCGACCCGCAACTGTGTGCTTTCCGGCAACCACGCGGAAGAGCATGGGGCCGCGATCTACGGCGCGAGTTCGGTACTGACGCTGGATCATTTCACGGTGGTCGACAACTACGGCGCTCCCGAGGCGGTGTACTGCATCAACTACGCACAGGAGCGCACGGTGGCGGTCAACAGCATCTTTTGGAACGACGGCTTGGATGAACTCTATGTCTGGGACGACCAACTGGATGTCACCTACTCCGACATTCAGGGGGGCAGGAGCGGCGACGGCAACATCGACGCCGAGCCCAATCTCCGGAATGCCCGTGGTTTTGTGGCGGTACCGTGGCCCGGCTCTCCCTGTATCGACAGCGGCACCGGCGATGCCGATGGCGTGGACTGGCTGGAGATTCACCCGGTTTACGGGCAGTTCAACGGCCCCGCCCCCGACATGGGGGCCTATGGCGGGCCTGGGGACACCGACTGGCTGCAGTGAGTCTTGGGCGGAGATGGCGCCGCCGCCCGGCGGCGCCACGGTCCTGGTCGATTGAAAGATTCTGCAAACTCTTGCAAAGCCGCACCGGTCAGTTGAGAATGGGGCAGGCAGCGGCTTTTGCGCGGCTGCTGCCTGCGCCGCATCCATTTGCGGCGCTTCGCCGGCAGTGGCGCACGCCATCGTCACTGCCGTGAGCGGAACCGAAGCGCGCAGGTTGTTTGGGGGCCGATGACCGCCGCTCACTGTCTGCAACTGCCCGATCGCGAAGTGGATCTTGCGGGCGGCGTGGTGCGCCTGGCGACGGGTCGGGAACTGCGCCTGACCCGCCGTGAGATCTGCTTGCTGCGTCAGCTTTTGCAGGATCCGGGCAAGCCGTGTTCACATGACCAGTTGATGCAGGCGTGCTGGGGCTATGTGCCGGAGCGGGAATCGCAGGCGCTCTATATGGCGATCTGGCGGCTGCGCCGCAAGCTGGAGATGGATCCGGCGGCGCCGCAACTGCTGCGCAACGACTGCGGTGAGGGTTATCTGCTGCTGCTGCCTTCGGTTGAGTCCGTGGGCGAATCCGCTGCCGAGCCCGCCATGCAGCCGGCGACCGTCTCCTCTCCGTGTTCCGGCCCGCCTCGCGATGCCGGCGATGAGCAGTTGCTCTTCCCGCGGCCTGTGGGGCGCTGTTTCGGCTGGCCGGAGCCGCTGCGTCGCCTCGCCGAGTCTCCGCCTGCCTCGGCCCAGATCAACGGTCCGGTGGGTAGCGGCAAGTCGCGCTTTGGCGCCGAGGTCATGCTGGCGTGGCGGCGAGCGGCGGGCGCCGCGGGCGCCGATGACCGGTTGTTCCGGCGCGTGGATCTGCGCGACTGCGGCGGCGAGGAGGAGTGCATGGTCCGGGTGGCCACGGCGCTCCACATTCGGTGCGAGGCGCGCACTCCCGCGCGGCGCGCTCTGCTCGCCGCTCTGGCGAGTTGGCCTGCCGTGGTGCTGCTGCTGGATCAGGCGGATGCGTTGCCGGACGACGCCGGGGTGTTTCTCGATGCCTGGCTTGAATCGGCGCCCTCTTTGCGGCTGCTTCTGGCGCGCCGCCGGCCCCTGCTCTCCCGCCTGCTGCCGGTGCTCCCGCTTGGCGCCTTGCCGGCGGCGGAGGCGCGGGGGCTGCTGGAGGATCGCGCTCGCCTGGCGCTTCCCGGCTGTGCCCCCGAGCGCTGGCCGGCAGCGGCGGTGGACGCGTTGACGGCGTACCTGGATCGGCTGCCGCAAGCCCTGGAGCAGGCGGCGCCGCGGGCGGCACTGTTGGGGCCGGTCGCGCTGCTGCACGAGTTGCAAGCCGGCGGCGGCGCGAGCGCGCCCGCGCCTCTTGCGAGCGCCAGCCCCGTGGGTCGCGGTGGCCGGCAGGCGCTTGCCCTGGCGATCGCCGCGCTGCCCGATGCCACCCGGCGGGTGCTCCAGGGCGCGACCGTCTTCGCCGGTGAGTTCGATCTGGAAAGCGCCGCCGAAGTGTTGGCGCCGCTCTCCGCGGGGGTGCCGGAGGCGCTGATGCACCTGGTTCGAGAAGCGCTCCTGGCGATCTCCACGGATGCGCAGGGAGCATCTCGTTTCCATCTCTACTACACGGTGCGCCGGGTGCTCCGGCAAGCGGCCGGGGCGGCCTCGGAGTCGGCCGGGGCGGCGGAGGTGGATGCAGCCGTGCCGCCATGGGAGATCCGGCGCCGGCATGCGCACTGGTTCGGACGCGCCATGCGGCAGAAACTGCGCGAATTGCGCGGGCCGGAGCCGGAGCAGGCGGTGGATTGGTGCAACCGGCACCGCCGTGACCTGGAGCAGGCGCTGGCGTTCCTGGAGGAGCACCAGCCGGCCGGCGCGGCCCGCCTGGCGCTGGATCTTTTGCCTTGCGCCCAGGAGCAGGCCGACCCGCGCCTGGAACTGGGCCTGATCCGTCGCGCTTTGCGCTGCGCCCGAGCTGCCGCCGCGCCGGAGTTGCAAGCGGAGGCGCTGGTGGAATTGGCGCGGCGGCACAGCGATTCCGCCCGCCGCCGGGTTGCGGAGCGGATTCTCGATCTGCCCTTGGTGGCCGATTGCCGGGTGGGCAAGATTGTGTTGCAGCGGTTGCTGCTCAAGGCCACCGTCGCTTTTGCCACCCGCCGGCTGGAACGCGGCCGGCGTTTTGCGGAACAGGCGCGCGATGCCGCCCGCCGGGCGGGCCGACCGCGGCAGCTCCTGGCGGCGCGCATGCGCATCGCCCTCTGCCTTGGCGGCGAGCAGCGCCCGCGCGAAGCGCTGGAGGAGTTGGAATCGGCCTGGATCGAGGTGCGCGGCATCGCCGATCTGGAAAAGCAGGCGCAGTTCCACCTGCTGCGTGCCCAGTATCTGCTGTGGATGAGGCGCGGCGCGGAGGGAGAGGCCGCGCTCGAAGCCGCGTTGGCGGTCTGTGCGCGGCAACCCAATCCCTACTGGAAGCCCCACATCCTGGGGCTGCGTGGCAGCCACCTGGCCGCTGCCGGGCGCGCGGAGGAAGCCAGAGCCAGCTTCCTGGCGGCGCGTACCGCTGCCTTGCGCAGTGGGCGCCACGCGTTGCTCGGGCCGCTGCTGATGCAGTTGGCGGAGTTGGAATGGATCAGCGAGCGGCCGGGGCGCGCTTTGCAGTGGGCGAGCGAAGGCCGACTCCGAGCCGGTTCCAATCTCGCTCCGGCCTATGCCGCGCGCAAGCTGGAAGCGGCAGTCATTGGAGATCGCGGCGAATGGGCCGAGGCCGCCCGAGTGCTGCGCAAGGGGCGCGCGGAGTTGATTGCCGGGGGCGAAACCCTGTACGTGGAGGAGGCTGATTTTCTGCTCCTCGCGGTCGCCGCGCTCAGCGGTGACCGGCGCCAACTGCGGCGTGAGTTGCTTCGCCGCGGCCATCACCCCACGCGCGCGCGCTTCCCTTTCAATCGGCCGGTGGCCGCTCTGCTGCGCGGCCACCTGTTGATCTACGCCGCGGCTCACACTGCCCGGCTGCAGCGAGCGTACCGGCTCCTGGAGCGGGCCCGCCGGCAACTGCGGGAAGCGGAATGCACTCCCGGCGAAGACCCCCGCCGCACCTGGTTCGGTGACTGCGCCAAGGGAATCCTGGCCCACTGGCTGCAACACGCCTGCCACGAGGTTGCCGACAACCTGCGGCACCGCCCGCGCCGGGAGCGGATGGGAGCGCTGGAGGTGGGGAACAAAGCACCGCTTCGTACCTCGGCGACCCACGGCGAAGAAGCCGCGAACTGACGCGCGCACGCGCTTTGCAAGAGTCCGCAAAAAAGCGCAAAAGACGCAGCCTCCCCGCCGCGGTCAAAGTGAAATCGTTCGCCGCGTGGATCGACCGACCGGCCTGAGCGCCGCCGGCCCGCACCCACCACAGGGGAGACCTGAGACCGGGCTCCTCCCCGCAATCCACACCGTTTCGCCCTTTGCCACCGCCTGGGTTTCCGCTCCGAAGCGTTCCCGGCGAGCAATGGCGCGAATCCGCCCACGAGGAGACAGCAGATGCATTCGAAAGTCAAGAATGGTCTCGCCCTGACCGCCCTGGCCCTTTTCCCCGCCGCCGCCCTGGCGACGATCCCCGATCCCACCTGGACCGGCACTTACGGCAACCAATGGAATGACGCTTTTCGCGGCATTGTCGCCACCGACGACGGCGGCACCGTCTCTGCCGGCTACATCTACCTGAGCCAGACCGGCAGCCGCCGCCTCAACGTTGTGCGGACCGACGCCGACGGCAACGAAGTGTGGACCTACACCTGGAGCGACAAGAGCGAAGGCTACGACATTGTGGCTGCCGGGGACGGCGGCTTTATCGCTGTCGGCTACCGCTCCATCTCCGGTCGCAACTGGGATCCTTTCGCCATCAAATTGGATGCCGACGGCAACCTGGTCTGGAGCAACAATTACGGCACTGTCAACCAGGACTACGGCGAAGCAATCATTCGCGATGCCGAGGGTAATTTCGTGATCGCCGGTCAGGCAAACTTTTCCACCTACAGCGATTACCAAGGTTATATTGTAAAGATCGACGCTGACGGTAACCGCATCTGGGATCAGCTCTACAGTGGTGGTGGCATGCATCGCAAGTTCTTCGACATCACCCTTGCCACCGACGGGACCGGATATGTCGTTACCGGTCAGGACGACAGCGATTGGTCCAACGACATGGTGGTGATGAAGGTGGGAATGGGCGGTGCTGTCGCCTGGACCAAGACCTTCAACTACCCCGGTCTGCAAGCCGGAAACGGCATCACCGGCACCACCGATGGGGGCTACGCCATCTGCGGTTTCCAACAGAGTTCCGGCTACGACCTGTTGGTGAAGAAAGTGGACAGCAGTGGGAACCCGGTCTGGGACTACGTACTGGAGACATCCGGCACCGACTACGGCACCGACATTCTGGAGATGAGCGATGGCAGCCTGATCGCCAGCGGTCGGTCGCCCGAATTGGCCGGAGATCAACCATCGGGAATCCTCATCGAGTTCGCCGCCGACGGTACTCTGACCGACACCCGCTACTTCGGTGGCTCAGCGGAAGACAACATCGTCGGTCTGGCGCCCACTACCGACTATAGTTTTGTCGCTTGCGGTCTAACCAACAGCTTCGGTGCCGGCGCGTATGACAGTTGGGTGCTCAGCTTCGGCGCCGGCATCCCGCCCGCGCCGCTCGGCGTCGACATGACTCTTTCCGGCTCCACCTACCACATCGGCGACACGCTGGTCTATGATGTGCTGCTCCAGAACAACACGTCCGAGCAGGTTCAGGTGAACTACAAAGAGTGGGTCCGCCTTCCCGCCGGCATTCCCTATACCCTCACGCAGACCCCGATGCTTCTCTTTGGTGACGGCACCGCCGCCGGCACCATGACCCACCTGATTCCGCCGGTCGCCCCGCTTGGTGACTACACCCTCTTCAACGAGATCGAGGGCCCCGGCATCAGCGCGATCGATTCGGTCACCTTCTCGATCGAATAGTCACTACATTCATTCGATGCGGCCTCCTCGCCGCGGGCTCCCCCGGGGAACAGGTTTTCCCCGGGGGACCTTTTTTCCGGCAGCCCGCGGGCAGGACGTGGATTGCACTTGCATTGCGGGCGACTGCGCAGCAACATCGTGCTTGTGGGCCGGACCTTCCCGCGGGGCGGATCCCCGGGGGGGCGCGCCGCAGGATCGTCCGCGGCAGCCTGGGCCGGTTCCAAGCGCGCGGAGGTGATTGGCCGATGAAAGCTCTCGAAGAGCGTCTGCGACAGCGGAATGCGGGGATGGTGCTGGACCTGGCGACGGGCGAAGGCGGCTTTCTGAAGGAGATTCTGCCGCTTCTGGGATCGTTCACCCGGGCGATTGGCATCGATCACTGGACGGAAGGGATTCAAAAGGCGCGCGCAGCCTTCGCCGGGGATCCGCGGGTGCATTTTCAGGTGGCCGATGTGCTGGCGCCGCCTTTTGCCGTTTCCAGCTTTGACCTGGTGATGATGGCGAACGCGATGCACCACCTCGCCGATCCCGCCCAGTGTCTGCGCCAGGGGGTGGCGTTGCTGCGTCCCGGGGGCCTTTTGATTGTCAAAGAGATGGTGCGCGATGCCCAGACGCCTGCGCAACTCACCCACGTGCGGGCGCATGAACTGCTCGCCGCCATGCAAACGCTGCGGGGGCATGTGCATCGGCCCATGCACAGCCGCCTGGACCTGCGCCGGATCTTCTCGACGCTGCGGCTGGGAGATCTGCATGAAGAGGAGTTTGCGCTGCCCCCCGCGGAGTCCGGCGCGGCCGCCGGATCCGCCGGGTCCGCGGAACCCGCCGTCGATCCCTTTGCGCGGTGGGATGCGCGGCTGGAGAGCGAGTTGGAGCGGGTGCGTGAATGCTGTCCGGCGGAGTATGAAGAGATGAGCCGTCGCGCCGCGGAGGTGCGCAAGGTGGCGGCCGAAAATGGATTCGCCCTGGCCACGCAGTGGTTGGTCTGGGGGGTGCGCCCGTAGCGGTTGCGCTGTTTCGGCGCTGTGTGCCCCCCATGTTCGGGGGGCGAGCGGCCTGGGTCACCCCGCACGCGGCCGCGTGGTGGATGGCTCGCGTGCCCGCCCCGGGGAGGGTGATCGCGGGGCGTGGTCGGGGCCGTTACCCGTCCCGGGGCGGGTGCTTGCCGGGCGCGGAAGCACCTGCCAAGAAGTGAGGAAATGGCGGAGCGGAGGTGGGGCGGCAGCCTGAGAAGAGGAATAGGGGACGTATAACGTTTGTTTCACAATACGTTCTGGAAGATTCTTGCAATTTCGGTAAGCGGCTGGTGAAGCGGCCGAAACTGTTCTTTCTGGACTCCGGGTTGGCCTGCCGGTTGCTACACATCGCCGATATCAATCAGTTGCGCAGCCACCCGTTGTGGGGGGCGCTGGTGGAGACGTGGTGTGTGGGCGAGGTGCTGAAAGGGCGCTGCCACCGCGGCAAGCCGTCGGCTCTGTGGTTCTGGCGTTCGGGCGATGGCCACGAGGTGGATCTGGTGATTGAGCAGGGCGCGCGGCTGGTACCGATCGAAATCAAGGCCAACCGCAGTCCGCGGCCCGATCTGCTGCAGGGCCTGCGGAAGTTTCAGCGGATCGCGGGCATGGAAAAGGTGGCGCCCGGTTTTCTGATCTACGGCGGCGATGAACAGATGGGGATGGGCCGTGACCGCTGGGTGTCTTGGTCGGCGATTGATGACGCGCTGGGAGAGCTGGCGTGAATGGCGGAATCGCGAGCAAGCTCGGCAACTGGTTTGAAGAGGACTACGTAGTTCTCTGTTTGCTGCGCCTGCTTACCGGGGAGCTGGAAGAAGTGGTGTGGGAGCCCGGCGACGATGGCGTCGATCTGCACTGGTTGCAGGGAGGGAAGCGGGTCGAGGTGCAATGCAAGCTGCGCCGTGAATTCAGCGGGTGGAGTTGGGGGCGGCTCTTCGACGGCGGGGGGAGCGCAGGCCGGCCCGGCATTATGCAGCACGCGCGGCGTTTGCTGGAGGAGGGCGGAGCGGCGGAATACCGGCTGGTGAGCAATCGACCGGCGCCGGGGCTGGAGGCGCTGGTGCGCGCGGCACGTGAAGAGACGGATGCCGCACTCTGGTGGAATGCGCTCGGTGGAGAAACCGGCAAAAAAGGAGTATGTGAGCAGTGGCGAAAGTTTGCCGCCCGCGCCCGGATAGAGGCCGGTGATGCCGCCGCGGCCAGGCGGGCACATGGTTGGTTGCGCCGAATGCGGGTCGAACTGGTCGATGAGTTTACGCTGGACGACGATTTACAACGGGAAGCAAAGCTGCTGGCGAGCCGCGGGGCGACGGGACTGGTGGAACTACTGCGGCGTCGGGCGCGCGAACAACTTGGGAAAAAGATTCGGCGCGACCAGGTGCAAGCCTGGTTGCGGGAGGCGGACGTCCGGTTGCTGCCGCGCGCCGACGATAGGTCCGTGCATGATCGGCTGCGGGAGCTGGCGGTGGAGTTCGAGCAGCGGGTCGAGGCGGTGCGTGGGCTGCCGTGGATTGAACGGCCGGAGCTGGACCGACTGCGGCGCGCGGTGGAGGCGCTGGAGCCGGGAGAGCTGGTGCTGCTGCACGGCCCGGCGGGGTACGGCAAGAGTGAGTTATTGGGAGCGCTGGCGCGACATCTGCGAGCCAAGCAGTGGCCGGCCCTGGTGCTGACGCCCGACCTGTTCGCAGGTCCTGACTGGGGCGAGAGAGTCGGGCTCGATCCGGACCCGGTTGTGTCTTTCTGTCGCTACGCAGCGGGCCGGGACCACTATCTGCTTTTCGATCAGTTGGATGCGCTGCTCTGGTCCGGGGAAACCGCGCAGCAGCGGATTACCTGGTGCGCGGAGCTGCTGCGCCGGGCGCGGGACGGCGGAACGCGTCTGGTGGTGGCCTGTCGCACGGTCGATGCGGAGCGCGAAACGCAGTTGCAGCGGCTGCTGGTGCCGGTGGACGCACCGCCGGCCCGCAGCGTTCGAGTGGGAAGGCTCGAAGATGCCCACTATGGACCGGTGCTGGCGGAATACGGCGTGGCGCTGGATGATCTACCGATGGAGGTGCGTCGGCTGGCCGAGCAGCCGCTGCTGTTGCGGCTTTTGGTGCATCTAGCGAACGCGGGCTGGAAGCTGACAGATTTGCGCACTCTCCCGCAAGTCGTCGAGCGCTGGCGGGAACTGGTGGGCGAAGAGCTGCGCTGCCGCCGAATGCCCTCGGCGCTGGACTGCTTCGACCGGGTGATCGAGCGCATGGAGAGGCGCGGTGCCCTGGCGGTGCCGGCGACCGGGCTGTGCAGCGATCCCGGCCTGCTGACCGGGTTGGAAAAGGTTGGGCTGGTGCGCCTGGAGCGGGGGCCCGGCGGGGCGGGCGAGCGCACGGTGCGGGCCACGCATCAACTGTTGGTCGACGCCTGGATCGCTCAGCGCTGGCGCGAGCTGGAGAATGCCGACGCACTTCTGCAGCGGATCAGCGACCGTGCGCGGCAGACGCCGCATCTGGCCGGGCGGCTGCGCCTGGCGCTGCCTTTCCTGCGCGGTTGTCCATGGTTTCTGGAGTTCGCGCGGCGGGCGATCGCCTCGCCGGAGCTGCGCCTGCTGATCAAAGACGGGATCTGGAAAGGGTTCGCCGCGATCGAAGATCCACGACCGGGCGAGGTGGCCCTGGTGGGCGACTGGCTGGAGAACCCCCGGACGGAGCGTCTTGCGCGGCTCCTGGTGGTCGGCGGGCAGGTCGCCTGGGTGGCGGCCCTGGACGCGAGCGGTTGGCTGGAGCGTACCTGGCGGAGCGCATCGCCGTCGGGGCGGAGGCAGCTACTGGAACTGTTGGCGAGTGTCTCGGTGCGCTGGGGAGAGCGCGTGGCTGAATACCTGGCGCGTTGGTCTAAGGAGGAGCGCGGGCGGGGCAAGCCAAAACTGCTGGAGGAGGCCGCCGCTGTCTTCATGCACGACCCGAGCGCGGACAGTGAGCGGCTTTTCGAACTGCGCATGGAG
>JALXCG010000729.1 GCA_026991065.1 Gemmatimonadota bacterium
TCCCTGGCCACTGCCGCCGCCACCGCTCTCGCCGACTCCGGGATTCCGGTACGCGTGGTCTCCATGCCTTGCTGGGAGATCTTCGCCCAGCAGAGCGAAGAGTACCGGAATCGGGTTCTTCCCCCCGCTCTGGGCGCCCGCGTCGCCATTGAGGCCGGCGTCCCTCTCGGCTGGCACCAGTGGGTAGGCAGCGATGGCCGCGTCATCGCCCTGGACCATTTCGGCGCCTCGGCACCCGCAACCCGGCTCTTCTCCGAGTTCGGTTTCAGCGTTGAACGGGTGGTCGGCGAAGTGCGGGAACTGCTCCGCTGACGGAACTACGCCCGCGGGTGAAAGGTGCGGTGTACTTCACGCAAATAGCCTTGATCCAGATGGGTGTAGATCTGGGTGGTGGCGATATCCGCGTGCCCAAGCAACTCCTGCACCACGCGCAGATCGGCGCCCCCCTCCAGCAGATGGGTGGCGAAACAGTGGCGCAGCACATGTGGGGAGACACGATCGGCGAAGCCCAGGGTGGTAGCGTGGCGCCGCAGGATCTTCCACACGCCCATCCGGCTCAAACCGCGTCCGCGCGCGTTCAACGCCACGCGCGTCACTCCGGAACCGGCCGCCAGCAGCGGCCACCCACTCCGCAGCCATTGCGCCAACGCCCGCGTGGCCGCCGCCCCGAGCGGAACCAGGCGCTCCTTGCTCCCCTTTCCCCTGACCCGCAGCGCCGCGGGTTCCAGTTGCACGCCATCCAGTTCCAGGTCACAGAGTTCAGAGACCCGCAACCCGGCGCCATAGAGGACTTCAAAGAGCATGCGGTCGCGCTCGCCGAGCGGGGTGGTCGGATCCGGCGCCTCGCAGAGCAAGGCAACCTCCTGTGGCGTCAGAATCCGCGGCAGCCGGCGCGGCAGCCGTGGCGCGGGGATCCCCACGGTGGGATCAACCACCGCCCCTTCCTCGAGAACCAGGAAGCGGTGAAAGCTCTTGATTGCCGAGAGATTCCTGGCGATGGATGCCGGCGCCAGGCCGAGATCGGTGAGAATCCGCAGGAACCCGCGCACATGCTGGGGACGGCTCTCCAGCAGGCCCACGCCACAACCCGCGAGATAGCCGAGATAGCGCTCCACATCTCCGCGGTAGGCGGTCACCGTCGCCGCGGCAAGATGTCTCTCGGCACGCAGAAAATCAAGAAAGTCCCCAAGCGCCAACATCAGGTCACCAAGCCGGCGGAACGCAGAGTTCGACGCGCAGCGGCATAGCCGGAAACGATCACCTCCCAGGCCGCACGCGGATTGAAGGCGTTCACCAGCCCGGCGTCCCGCCGCCCCGGTTCGACCAGGAGGATCTCCACGTCGGGATGTGCCTGCCGGCACAATTCGATCTCCATATAGGCCCGGCCGCGAGCCATCGCGTTGAGCGCCTGGCCGACAATGCGCATCATTCCGCGGTGCGGAAACTCGCCGGCCTCATCTTCGTAGGGCGCGTGAACCATCGACGCGATCACTCTCTCCGCCCCCGCGCGGCAAGCCACATCCAGGGAGAGTGAGCGGCTGATGGAGCCGTCGTAGTACTCCCTCCCCTCGATGTGGTAGGGGCGAAACACGACGGGCAGGCACATGGAAGCGGCCACCGCCCTGGAAACCGTCACCGTGGATGGCGCCGAGAAGACCACCCGCTCAGAAGAAGCGAGATCGGTGGCAATCACATGCAGCGCTTTCGACATCGAGTCGAAGTGGTTCACGGGCAGGCTGTGGCGCAGAAAAAGCTCGATCCCCTCGGCACGCAAGAATCCGCGCGAACGGGTGAAACTCAGCCCCAATCGCTCCAGATTGGGGCGGCTGAAGATCGGCAGCGGCGACCGGAATCCACCCCAACGGCGGGCGCCCCGGGAGGAGCGAAACGGCGCGATCAGCGATTCCGAATCCACCCCGGCGGCGGCAAAGGCGCAGGCCATAGCGCCGGCGCTCGTCCCGACCAATAGATCGATCTCAACATTGGCCTCTTCGCACGCGCGCAGCACGCCCAAATGGGCCAGCCCTTTGCCGGCCCCGCCGGAGGCAACGAAAGCGACCCTCTTGCGACTCCGCCGATCCATCCTGGTTGTGCCACCTCTCGGCGCCCTCCTACGTCGGCACGTAGCGCTGTAGAACGGCGCGAATCATCTCGCGCGTCAGTGGTTTCTGCAGAAACTCATCGGCCCCGCACGCCAGAGCCCGACTCTTTGCCGAAGCATCCGTCTGCCCGGTAATGACCACAACGTGGATCGCGGCGGTCCGGGGATCTCCTTTTAGCGATCGGCAGATCTCAAAGCCATCCACTTCGGGAAGAAGCAGATCAAGAAAAACCAGGTCCGGATCCCACTGACAAACGCGAATCCCCGCTTGAAACCCGCGACTCGTGGATTCTATGTCGTAGTGCTCATTCTCGCTCTTGATGAAATGCTCCAGCATCTCCACCATCAGCGGATCATCGTCAACAATCAGTATCCGCCGGCGTCGCCGTGGATCCCCCGGGGTCCCCATGGGGATGCCGTGGCGGTCCATGAATTCGCACAACGCCCGCTCCTTGACCCGCCGGTGTCCCCCCGGAGTCCGGTAAGCCTCCAGTTTCCCCTTGTCGATCCAGTAGATTACAGCTCTCTGAGTAACCTTGCAGATGTTCGCGACGTCCACCGTCGTGTAGACCCGCTCGCCTTCACGGCCGCAGCGCCCTCGCGTGCTTTCTGCTTCCATGCCTGCCTCCCCCGCTCAACCCCCAAAGAACAGCGCGGCTCGCGTACCCAAGCCCGCCGACGATGGTGTGGCCACCGTCACGCAGAGGGTGAAACCGGCTGCTCGCGCATCAACTGTCTAGCAGTACGCTCAGCCGACCTCCACGCTCCAGGTCCACTAAGTCGGTATAACCTCCAATGCCACGTTCGCCGATGAAGATCTGCGGTACGGTGCGCCTGCCAGAGGCCTTCTTGACCATTTCGGCGCGCAGCCGATCGTCGTGGGTCACGTCGATCTCCTGGTACGGGATGCCGAGTTTGGCCAAGAGGCGCTTCGCCGCCACGCAATAGCCGCAAAACTGCGATGTGTAGATGGTCACCGTGGCCATCAACCGCCTCCATTGATTACGTTTCTAAGACCGAACACGTTCCCTCCCGAGGCCGATCACCGGGACGGACAACGCGTGAACAGGCCGCATCATCGTACAGTGGAGCGCGGAACACAAGTTCTTCGACCGATCCTCGATCCAGCAGCGAGGCCCCACCCGCGTCGCTGACTGCGAGTCTGCTTCCCGCTGCGCGCCTTGGGAAAGGCCCATCGCGAATCCTTTGCGGCCCGGCATCCGGCTCGTTGCTGGCGGCGGAGAAAAGCCACAACCAACGCGTTGGAAAGGAATTGCAGATTCCGCCAGAGGATTCCGGCCGATCGAGCACCAATGGCCCGTCAAGGTAGAGTAGAATGCTGGTTCACTTTGCCATCCCGGCGCCTCCCTGGTCGTGACTCCGGCTCCCGGATTCTCCGCGCCGGGAGTTCGTCGCTCAGCGTTGAGGAGTCCCGGCGCGGTCATTTCCACTGCGCCCTCCGCTCTTTCCACGCGGCAACCGGCCCGCATCCCGCGCGAGGAGACAACTCCGCATGCAACTGGTCTCGATTGTGATCCCGGTCTTCAATGAGGTCCGCACCCTCCAGCAGTTGGTCGACAAAGTGATG
>JALXCG010000730.1 GCA_026991065.1 Gemmatimonadota bacterium
TTGGGTGATTCGGTCGGCAAGGCCGGCGCGAGGCGAAAACAAGACCGAGTTTTCGAGAATCCACCGGCGGGACTCTCGTCTCACCGCAGGAGGAGTTGCCCCGTGAGCTGGAGAATTCAGCGAGGAAATAGGAAAAGGGCGGGCAAAGAGAAGGGCCGCCCACATGCGGTGAGCGACCCCTTTAAGATTCGGCAGCGGGAAGAAAGCCCTACCGGACCTTAACTTGGCGAAAAATCACGTCAGCCTTGGTCCAGCCACGAGCACCGCGATCGTGTCGCGGACTGCGCGCATGGCTCCGGACTCGAATCGTTCGCGGCTGTTTGATGCCTGTGCCTGGCACGATCTCGACATAGTCGTCGAACTCGATATCCACTCGGTTCTCGCTGCCCGCGCGGCTCTTCCAGACCGTCTTGACTTCGTTCTGGACGATCACGTGCCCGGCGGGTACCGTGAAAGTCGTCCAGTCGCTGGTAGCAGAGTGACGCTTGCCGTTCCATTCTGTGCCCTTGGTGGTCACTTCCGTGTGAATCGTTTGCGTTTGCGTGTCCGGGTCGGCGGCCTGGACTTGCGAGGCAAAGCCGGTCAGCAGCGCCGAGCACAAGACCAGTGCTAAGCCCATGGTTCGACTCTTCTTCATCGAAACCTCCTCCAACAGAAAGGGGAAAACGAAACCGAGTTAGTTGCCCACTGCACTTACACTGGCTCGGGGGGGCGGATTTCCAATGCTTCCATCCGACCCCGCTGTTGGTCGACGACACCCTTGCCACGCGAAGTCTCTTCCTCATGAGCAGGGTGAAGCCACTGACAAAGCAACACGACGGAGGGTGCCAGCTTCGCTGGGCAAAAAAATGGCCGCTCACGGCAGTGTGTGCGTGAGCGGCCGAGAGGGCCGACCTGTTCTACAGCGCGGACAGCGCAGCAATCAGGTGTCGGGCCTTGACCTTGATGCCGCGGCCGAAATCGATCACAGCCTCGCTGTTGCCGCCACGCAGGTCCAGCTTCACATGCGCTTTGACGGTCCAGTCATAGACGACAATCTTTATCGTCCCGAACGGGGACCGAAGGATCACCACGTGACGACAGCGGACGTAAGCCGTTCCGCGGATGGTTCGAGCTTCCTGGTTGAGAGTCAACGACTCCCAGCCCGCCGAGCCTTCATTGCCCCGAGCCAGTTGCTTCAAGATTTCCGCTGCCGCACGCGCCGGCGCCGTGTCACGAACATCGATCTCACCCGCGACAGCAGACGACCCGGCGACAAGGAAACTGCCGACCAGGGCGGCCGCAGCAATCGCCATACCGATAGTTCGACGCTTCTTCATCGAAACCACCTCCAACAGAAAGGGGACAAACCGAGTTGTGGCTACGTCATATACAGACCGCCCCGCCCCACGCCTTTTCAGGCAGTGAGCGTGTGGTCCCTGAAAAAGTCGCTCGTTGGGTGATTCGGTCGGCAAGGCCGGCGCGAGGCGAAAACAAGACCGAGTTTTCGAGAATCCACCGGCGGGACTCTCGTCTCACCGCAGGAGGAGTTGCCCCGTGAGCTGGAGAATTCAGCGGTGCATGCGCGCACTTGTAGCTCAGCTGCGTACAGCGAGGAGTAATGTCGCAACCGTCTCGTGCCCTCTCGTCGCGGGTGCAACCAGTCTCCTCGCGTTAACTCCAAGAGGCCTGGCAAGTGTCCTGGCCGGAATGGAGGAATCGCTACCGCCTCATCGAAGCGCCCTAAAAAAAACCGCAAGATGCCTTGTAGACCGCAAAATGCCCGGTAAACCGTAAGACGCCTTGTCGAACGCTGCACGAAGGTCAGTCGATAGGCTCTCGGCAACACGGTTCGGCGACGACACTTCGTCGGATAGTCGCGAGCCGACATGCAAGCAGGCCGTGAACCGACATGCAGTCAGGTCGTAAGCCGACATGCAGTCAGACCGCAAGGAGACATGCAACCAGACCGCAGGCCGACATGCAGTCAGACGTTGAAAGGAACTTGGGGGCAACTTGCATCGAACTTGAGTAGACCTCTCGCCGGTGTCCGCCTAACAATCCAACGTTGGCGGCTCGATCGGCGAGCCGCTCGTGCGAACGGCTCTCCAGGAGGTCCCTCCCATGCATGCGTCCTCATCCCAGGCCCAGACTCGGCCTTCATCCTCCAAGCGGTCCCACCCAGTAGCTTCCCTTTCTCCCCTTCCACTCCCGTGGCACCAGTTGGCCGATCACTGCCTGGAATGTTCCACTCGGCCATTGCTGCTGGTGGGACCGCCCGGCTGCGGAAAATCGACGTACGCCTTCCACAAGGCTTTGCAGGCGACAGGTCGTGACCCCATCGTGATCCACGGCGGACCGCAAACCGAAGAACGCCATATCTGGGCCGACCGGCAACTCGATGCCTCCGGAGCACGGTGGGCCGACGGTCCCCTTCCTCGAGCACTCAAGGAGGAACGCTGGTTGATCGTCGAAGAGATCAACCAGATCCCTCCCGAAATCGTCGGGCAGTTCCTGCAACTCCGTCGAGACGATCACCAACAGACGATTCTCAATCTGGCCAACGGCGAAGTGATCGAGATCCCCGATGGATGGCGGACGGTCTTTACCGCCAACCCTGACACGCTGCAGTGTTTCAGTGCGCGGCGCTCCACTCCGGTCCGAGCCCTCTTCGACGGGTGTCTCATCGTCGAAGTTCCCGCCCTCAACGCCATTGCCATGCGGAAACTCCTGGAACACCGCTTCGGGAAGTCCCGGCGAATCGCCAAGATTCTCGACGCCGCCGTGGAAGCATGGAGCGAACTCAAGAATCTGGCCGAGGACAATCGGGACGACGAAGACGTTCACGACTGGCTCTCCTTCCGGGCTCTCAGCGACATGGTCCAACTCATGATCTCCGGCCTTCCTCGCGACCAGGCGATCGAAGTCGCCTGCATCGGGAAGTTCCTCACGGACAAGGAACTCCACAACGCCATCAAACTCAAGATGATGTTGAGTGCTTCCGACTGAGACCCGCGCGTTGTCGCTTGCGTTGTTCCTCCCCGTTCGCCGTCCAATCGGTTCTCCGTCATAGGAGCGTCATGATCATGCTTACGGTCTCGCTGGATCTCCGAAGCCACACATCGCGCAGCCTCTGCATACTCGCGTCTCACATCGCCGGTCGTCCCATCCATGTTGCCACGGCGGCACGATTGAACGCGTGCGCGGCCGTCCTGTATGAACGCCCCACGGTCCTCGTGAACCCTTGCGTCGCCGGGTTGTATGACGTGCTCGTCTGCGCAGAGTTGCTGAAGAACACAAGTGAAGAGGCCGCCAAATACTCCTCGCTCACCAGTGTTCCCGAGCAGACGACTCAAGTGTGGCTTCGCGACGCGCGACGTTCCTTGCACGCCCGGTTTCCGGCGGCACCGAGGTGGTTCCGAGGAGCTCTCCGCGAACCGAGTTGCGCTCTTCCCTGGTGCGCGTGGTCGGAGGCGCCGTACGCGGATGTCGCAGCGACTTCCGGCCCGCCACGCAAATGGGTTCACATCCATGGGGTCAGTGAAGAGCAGACCGATCGCGAGTTCGCTTACCTCAAGGAGGCGATCGAGGCGGGGCTCTATCCTTTGGAGCAGAGGCCGGCGTTGCGCGAACTACCGGTGGCGCGAGTGGAGTACGAGTTCGCCTGCGAGCCCGAGCTTCCGGAGGAGTGGACGCCTCTTGGA
>JALXCG010000731.1 GCA_026991065.1 Gemmatimonadota bacterium
GCAGCGGAAATGCGTTCGGCTCCACACTGCTACTTCTCCCCGTCCCCTAAGAACGCCTCAACCGCCGCCGGTGGTCACCCCGCCCGGTGCGCCCTCGCATCGGCGCAATCGGCGGCCCGGGAGGGGAAGATTGGCGCAACAGGTTTCACGGAAGCCCCTGCCCATCTCCATCCGCGCGCCACACCCTCCAGCCCGCGGCCCACGGACCGCCGAAAGCCCCCAAATCGGCGCGCCGCCCATTGTCGAGGCGGGCGGGCCAGGGGATGGCATCCACCCGATCGCGCGCACCGGCGTCGATGCAGGGAGAACCGGGTGCAAGCCAATAATCATTCCCGTTCCACGAGGCAAAAAGCGGGTCGGCGAACAGGTTGCCATGTCCCCATTCGCCCCAGATGTCGCAGTAGCTCACGGCGACAAAGCTCTGGGGGTCATAACTGATCGTCCATGTTCCCGGCGGGTCGTTCCAGAAGATCGAGTGGGTGATCTCGGCGGTCGTTCCGTAATTCAGACTGATCGTTGCTGACGTAGTGGCATTGTCGGCAAAGGTGCAACCATCGATGGTGAAGGCTCCGCCGTAGCTTACGATGAGATTGCTGGCGTGACGGTTGTCGGTGATGATGCAGTTGCGCACCACCACCTCGTCCACCTCCCGCTGTCCGTCGGCGCGCAGCAAGCAACCGTCGTTGCCGCGAATGATGCAACGCTCCAACAACAATTCGGTAGCGTAGGGGAAGATCACGTACGTGGTATTGTCATTGTCCTCCAGCAGACAGTCCACCAGTTCCACCCGCTCGGCCGCATGGACCCAGATCATGGTCATGGTAGAAATTCTGTCGCTGCTGTTGCCCTGCCAGCAGCACTCGGAGGCACGCAACGAGCTGCCCGGGTCGCTCACATAGACGATGCTTCCCCACTTCTCCGCCGCGTTGGCAACAAAGCGGCAGCGGTAAAAGGTCGGTTGCGCGCCCTGGCCGCAATAGACCCCGGCACCATCACCGTAATGCCCCAGGCACCAGTTCTCCCGCACTTGACAGTACTCGAACGTCGGCGCGGCGTTCCGGCAGAAGATCCCGCCGCCGACAGTGGAGCGGTTGCCGTGCCGCCCCTGCCCGATCAACCATCCCGTGCCGCCCATGAGGGTGAGACCGCGCACCACGCACTGCTCGGTCTCGCCGGCCGCGCAAATGATGACCGGCGCATCGAAACCGTCGGCATCGACCACCGTGGCGGCCACATTGTCGGGGTTCTCCGGATCCTCGCCGCTGAGCAGAATCGCTTTGCCGTGGAGATTGAGTTTCTCTTCATAGCGTCCGGGCGCAACCCAAACCTGGTCGCCGTCGACCGCGGCGTTGATCGCATCCTGAATCCGCGGGTAGTCGCCGGGAACGTGGATCTCATTCGCCGGCGCCGGCCGGGTGAAGCCGCCCCCCACCCAAAGCGCAAAGCACAGGAACCACGCCGGACTCAACCAGGCGGGAGCCGGCCCGCGGCGAATCCCGCCAACCGCGCGGTTGCGCGCTGTGCCGTCACCTGAGGACGAGTTGCTCTTCATCTCTTGCTCCATTCTCTCTCACCCCAGACGCCATTCCGCCACCACAGCCCATTGTGCGGCCCACCATACGCCCCCATATCGGCGGCGGGGCCGTTGGGCAGATTTTCCGGCCAGCGCGGATGCCAGTCGGAGACCTGGTCGCGGAGTTCGGGATCGCCGCTGTCGATCGCCGGCGACCCGGCGAGCAGGAACCCCGGGTAGCGGTAGATGTGGGTCAGTCGCGGATCCGCGTCGATGTTTCCCTCGCCCGGCCAGCCGCCCTCGATGTCGCTGTAGGCCACCTCGACCCGGACGGAGTCTTCCGCCACCACCGCGGTGCCCCAGTTGCCCCAGATGATGCTGTTGCGAATCGTCGTCAGCGCATCGCCGCCGAGCGGGTCGCGGACCATGACAATGGGGTCCTCCGGCAGCAAACGGAAGTTACCGAATATGCTGCATTGATTGATGGCCGCGCTGGACCGGTCGAAAAGGATCACCCCGGACGAGGACGACCCATGATTCTGATTGTCAAAAAAGACGCACTGCTCCAGGGTAATCACCGCTTCCCCGGATCCTTCCGCATAACAATTCTGGCAGTCGATCACCGGATAGGATCCGCTGAAACGGTGAAAGACGCAGCGGGTAAAAACGGCCGCATCCATCCAACTCAGTTGGAGTCCGTACCATCCATTGTCGCGAAAATGGCAATCCCGCACCTCCAGGGACGAGCGCCATGCATGGATTCCTTCGTAGCTATTATCAGCGATCAAACTGTTTTCCACCACGGCGGTGGAACCGGAGATACTCAGGCCGGAACCGCCCTGCACCAACTGCGAGTCGCGTAGATACAGGTCGGCATTGGTGGCATGGATTCCATCGTCCACGCGGCAGCCATAGAGAGAGGCGCTGCCACCCTCCAGGCGAATCGCGCCGTAACCCGAGTTGCGAACCACGCGGCAGCCCTCCAATCGCGCTGAACCGCCACGGCTGACATAAATCCCACCGCCACTGGTGCTGCGGTGGCCGTTCTGTTCGACCACCGAATCGAAAAGCCGCAACTGCCCGCCGGAGCCGACATAGATGCCGCCGCCGGCGCTGCTCGGAATGGGTGCGAGATTGTCACGCACCTGGCAAAAACGGATCGTCGGCGCCGCACTCTCCAGATAGATGCCGGAGCCATAGTACCACTTGGAGCGCACGCGTCCACGCCCCTCGCGCAGAGTAAAGCCGCTCAGGACCGCGCTGCTGTCTTCGTCATCGGCAAAGGTGACCACCGGATTGTCGCCCCAATCCCGTGCATTGATCACCGTCTCGGCCACAGTTGCCGAGTCCTCCGGCGCGCTGGATCGCACCACAATGCGCTTACCCCAGAACCGAATCGCCTCCTCATAAGTGCCCGGCAGGACCCACACCGTATCGCCATCCACCGCCGCGGCGATCGCCGCGTTGATCCGCTCATAGTCGGTGGGAACCCGCAGGCGCGTGGCGCCGGCTCGCGGCACAACCATATTCAACAGCAGCAGCGCCGCCGCCATGATGAGATGGCGCGTTCTCCCTACACCAGACATGGCCGCTCCTCTCCGCTGCGTCGGCCCGTTCAACGCACCACCTGTGTCGTGTGGCCAACATCAAGCTCAGCGCGAGAATAACCCCGGAATCGACGCAACGCAATCACCGGACCGCGGCCTCGATTCATCAGCAAGCCCCCCTGCATCGTTGGCCGTGCCCCCCCGCGGCGCTGTCACCAGCACCCATCCCGCCGGTGGTATCAGCCGATCCACGCTCCACCCAGCCGATCACAGCAGCGCCATCCAACCGTTCGGCGGGGTTGACGTGCAGCCAATGCGCGACCGCCTACCGCCTACCGCCTACCGCCTACCGCCTACCGCCTACCGCCTACCGCCAGGCTAGTACGCAACCTGGAACAGCACCTGCAAAGCATCTCCACCGTCGAGATCAGAGAAGATGTAGTTGAGCATGATCTTCGACTCGCGGTGCGGCTTGGGCGACAGATAGCAATTCAATCCCAAGGTGGTGTTCGCCTGATCCCGACTGTCATCGGACACATCCAGCTCTTCATATTTGATCACCGGCTCAAAGTGCGGATGCACCAAGTAGCCGGCCTGCAAGTAGTAATCGCTGCCGTCGGC
>JALXCG010000732.1 GCA_026991065.1 Gemmatimonadota bacterium
CATGCTCGATCTTCTGCCGCTGCTTGCCCATGTGCCGCGGGGGGCGGCCTGGGCGCGACGCCTGATCGCGCTGGACGAGCGTCTGGCGCGGGTGCCAGGCCTGCGCCGTGAGGGTTGGGGGCTGCTGATGGTGCTGGAGCGGGTCAGCACCGGAAGAAACTGCTGAGCCGGGTCCACCAGCGACGCCAGAAGGGGGTGACCACCTGCGCGGGCGGGGCCAGGCGGGCGAGTTCGGCGTTGATCAGCGTTTGCGCCTTGAGGTAGTCGACCTGCTCCACCCACAACTCGCCCGGAGTACAGTGGATGTCGCCACAGGAGAAGCCGGTGCCGGCCGGAGCGCCGCGCATGGTGACCTGGATGGAATGGTCCTCCAAGTGCTGCAGGATGTAGGAGATCAAGATTGGATCGGGGCTGGTGAAGGCTTTTTGCAGCATGTTTTGGGTCCGGGCCGCGAGGCGGGCGAGTGGGCCGCTGCGGGAAGGCAGGGCCGCGGCCGGCCGTGGACGGCGCTTGGGTCATGGAGCGAGGCGGAGCAGGATCCTCAACCTGATTTTTTAACCCCGTGCCGGCGCGGCGGTTGTGGCTATTCTTGGCCGCCGGAATGGGGCCGGATGCCAGGCGGTCGGGGAGTGGCGATGGGCGCATCTGGGTGCGCCGCGGGGAGTCGGGTCGGTAGCCTGGGACGCGGATGGGGGCGCGCTGGTGAACCGAAGGAGGAGCGGGGCTCTTCCCAGCGACTACTGAGAACGCTAATCTGAGCAGTCGCCAGGGCACAGCCCTTTTTTTGCGATCTCACGATTGACCGAGACGGTTTGCGGCGATTCCGGGGGCGGGATCAGCCGGCTGCAACGTGGACCGCGTGGGAGGGGTGGGGTGCAGGCGCCGGATGGAAGAGTCGGGAATGGCGCCGGCTCGATTCTCCGCTGCAAGGAGGCAGGGTGATGCTGGTTCTGACGCGCAAGAAGCACCAGAAGATTCTGATCGGCGATTCGATCGCGATCACGATTGTGGCGATTGAGCGCGACCAGGTGCGCATTGGAATATCGGCGCCGCGCGAAGTGAAGGTGTATCGGCAGGAGCTTTTTGAGGAGATTCAGGCGGCCAACCGCGAGGCGGCGGTGCAAGCGCGGCCCGATCTGCGGGCGTTGCGAGCGGCGCTGCCCGAGGCCGCGGCGGAGTCGGTGGAAGCGGTGGAGTCCGGAGAGAGCGACGCCGGGGAGTCGCCGGAGGGCGAGTGAGGTTGGCGGCGGAGGCCGCGGCCGGCGGCGGAAGCGGGGGTGTGAGCGGGGTGGAGCCTGTGCCTTGCGCGCTTCGGCGAGAAGCTTTTTCAGCATGAAGAGAGTCCGTGGCGCCCGGCCCGGAGGAGGCGCGCCGTGAGAGCGTGCGCCGCGAAACTTTTTCCCATGGTTCTTAATGAACGGGAGAGGGGGCCGGGGAGGTTTTTTCACCCTGATCGAGGTGGGGCGCTGCTTCCGGTGTAGACAAGACGGCGGCCGGCGGATGTAGAATCGCGCCCATGCAAACACCATATACAGAAGCATTCATTCGAGCATTGCCCAAGACGGATCTGCATCTTCACCTCGATGGTTCGATTCGGGTTTCGACGTTGATCGATCTGGCGCGCCAACAAGGCGTGGAACTGCCGTCGTTTACCGAAGAGGGGTTGCGCGAGCTGGTTTTTCGCGACAAGTACGAGAGTCTGGCGGATTATCTGCGCGGTTTCGCACACACTTGCGCGGTTCTGCAGGATGCGGAGTCGCTGGAGCGGGTGGCCTACGAGGTGGCGGTTGATTCGTTCAGCGAGGGGGTGCGTTACATTGAGTTGCGCTTTGCTCCGCAACTCCATGTGCATGAGGATTTTTGCATTCCGGATGTGATCGCGGCGGTGGCCAAGGGGCTGGCGCGGGCGGAGCGGGAGTTCAACTCTTCGTCGGCGGTGAAGCAGGGGCTGGAGCCGAGCTATCGGTCGGCGATTATTGTGGCCGCGATGCGCATGTTTACGGCGGAGTTTTCCGACTACTACCGGCGCTATGTGGCGATTCACCGCTATCAGAAGATGACCCAGGTGATTTCACAGGCGTCGGTGGATCTGGTGAATGCGGCGATTCACGCGCGCGATCAGTTGGGGCTGCCGGTGGTCGGGTTTGATCTGGCGGGGCAGGAGGATGGTTATCCGGCGGCGGCGCATGCGGAGGCTTATGCGGTTGCGCAGCAGAACTTCTTGAAGAAGACGGTGCACGCGGGAGAGGCGTTTGGGCCGGAGTCGATTTTTCAGGCGCTGACCGATCTGCACGCCGACCGCATTGGCCACGGCTACCACATTTTCAGTCCGGAGAAGGTGACCGATCCGTCCATTCTGGATCCGGATGCGTATGTGGAGAAGCTGGCGGAGTATGTGGCGGATCGACGGATTACGGTGGAGGTCTGTCTGACTTCGAATCTGCAGACCAATCCGCAGATCGGCGATCTCCGGCGGCACAATTTCCGCCACATGTTGGCCGCAAATCTGTCGGTTACGCTCTGTACGGACAATCGCACAGTTTCCAATACGACGGTCTGTCGCGAGTTCGAGCGGGCACTGGAGGCGTTCCACATTCCGCCGCGGACGTTGAAGCAGTTGGTCGTTTATGGATTCAAGCGCTCGTTTTTTGCGGGATCCTATTCCGAGAAGCGGATGTATGTGCGGCAATGCTTCGACTTCTATGAACGACTCGAACGTGAACACGGTGTTCGCCCTTGAATGAGTTTTCCTCCGGCGAGCGGGGACCGCGATCGGTCGCCGTGATCGCCTTTGCTGTCCCGGATTTCGGTTGGCCCGAGGGGCATCCGGATCCGCGCGCCGCCTATTCCCGGCAGATTCCGGCGCTGCTGGTGGACTGGCTGGATGGGTGTGCCGATTTGGCACCCGGGCTGGCGGTTTTTACGGTGCCGCTGCCGCCTTCGCGCGAGGCGCTGGCCTGGGTGATGCCGGAGCGGATGCTGGAGCCGAGTGAGTTGATGGCGGATGAGCAGCATCTGCCGGACGCGGATCTGTTGATCGATGGGCGCGTGCTGCGCGCCGGCGCGGAGCTGGAGATTCGTGTGCGCTTGATGCAGACGGATACGGCGCTGGTGCTGGCCGAGTTGGAAGAGGTTTGTCCGCTCCGCGCCGTGGTGTCGACGACGCTGGCGCTGGCCCAGGGGGTGGCGGCGGCGCTCGATCTCGACTTGCCGCCGGTGGGCGCGCGGGCGGCGCTGACGGCGGCGGAGGACCGGGCGGCGGATCTTTATATGCTCGGGCGGGATCTCGATCTGGCGCTGCGCTCCGGGGTGGATCCGGGGAGTGAGATGCGGCCCGCGGGGCTGATCGGCAGTTCGCTGGCGCTCTCGCCGCGCTTCGGCCCGGCGGCGGATCTGCTGCTCGACTGGGCACACTACGCGATGCCGGGCGAGGCGGACGCGGAGATGGCGGCCGAGGTGACGCTGGGGCTGGAGCGGGCGACCGCCAACGAGGAGGCGGATCCGCGGTTGTGGGCGGCGCTGGGGCTGCTGCGCGCGCGCTGGGCGGAGGATCCGGACGAGGCGATGGTGCATGTCCAGGAGGCGATCGCGCACGGCGGTGATTCGATCTGGCTGCGCCTGGCGGCGGCGGAGAATCTGCTGGCGCTGGGGGAGCGGGAGCGGGCCCGGGAG
>JALXCG010000733.1 GCA_026991065.1 Gemmatimonadota bacterium
CACCCGCAAGCCGACCGGACCGGTTTCGCGTCACGAAACGGGAAGAATCACCCGTCCCGGGGCGGGTAGGAGCCGGTCGCCCCGGGAATCCATGCGTTAGTTGATCTCGAAACAGTCGGGACGCCCGGCAAGCGGCACGCCGTAATCCATATCGCGGCCCCAATGAATGCGCGAGGCACTGTCGAAAACCCGGTGGCGGATCGGCGGTGCCGGATACTTGATGCCGAGAATCCATCCATAGTAGGGCGGAGTCTCGGGCACGTCACCGAAGTCGACCCACCCGCCGGTCGCCACATACTCCATCGGATCGCGCTCGCCGCAAAGATAGAAAAGATCCAACCGGGTCAACGGCTGCGTCGGCCCTTCCAGAAAAATGTAGGTCACCAGTGCAAGCGTGTCGCCCCAAACAAATTCGTAGTCCTCGGGTGAGTACCAGCTTGGCCCATCATTGGCATCGGCCAGCCAAGTATCGAACCACTCATTCGCCAGGACCGGGAACTCTCCGCTGGGCGGCGTGGTGGCTTGCGGCGCCTCCACCATGGTCTGCGCGTGCCCCACCGGTTTGAACTCCACAGCGCGATTGACTTGCAATCCCGGTCCGGCGGCCAACACGCTGGAAGCGGCAAGCAAGGCACCGCTGGACAGGGCAATAAAAAGCAGCGAACGACTCTGCATGGGGCATCCTCCTGCAACACACGTCCCCCCCAACAATCCGCCAACCCAGCGGAGAGGGGCGGGAATCGCAATCGTTGATGTGATCGTAACCACAATTCCGGATCTCTGCTGCCCACCCCGCCTGACGCCGTTATGATTCATCTGTAGACAACGGTCTCATTGCCGCAACTCGGCGCGCAAACCGTCAACCCCTGCGCTTCGCGGTGCCGACCCGGATTTGCCACCTCAGGGAGCGCCTCTCCCCCCCCCGCAACGAGAGTTCAACTCCCGAGACACTGGAGAATAGACCATGAAATACCGCGCGTTCATTCTGGCAGCGCCCCTGCTCGCGGCAATCGGCTCCGCCTTCGCCGACCCTGCAACCATGCCCTTGCTCGGCGATTCCGATATCCACCTCTACACCGTCTTCGCCTACGAACCATTCGATGAGCCCACAACCCAGGCTGTCGAAGGTCGCTACGAAGAACTCATCGCCTCCGGCATGGATACGGCGCGGCACCTCTTCGATTGGCGCGATCTGGAGCCCGCGGTCGGGCAGTACGCCACGGATTTCGTCATCGAAGAGATGGATGCCCTTCGTGACAAAGGCATCGCACACCAGTTCCCCAACCTCGTCATCCTTGATTCGGAGGGAACGGTTGTTCCCGACTACATCCAGAACCTGATCAATGGCGGCACGCCCTGGGGCGACCCGCAGATCACGGGCGCTTTCGCCAATCTGCTGGATGTATTCGTCCCGATCATGCTGGAGCGCGGCATGTACATGCTGGGTCTTTCCAACGAACCCGGCTCCTACTACGAGGACAACCCCGCAAGGGCGGAATCCTTCAAGGACTTTGTCCAGGCAGCGGTCAGCCATGCCCACAGCATTGAGCCGGATCTATCCTGCACCGTCGTCTTCGCTGGCGCCCACGACCGGGCCATCGCGGACCTCATGCCCCTGCTCGACGTGGCCAGCTTCAATTCCTACATCTACAAAACGCAGTTGTCGTTTCGCTGCCGGTACTTCGGCTTTCCCCTGTCGCTCTATCGCGCCGATTCGGCCGACCACGTCGACCGCTATCTGGACGACCTGATTGAAGCAGCCGACGGCAAGCTGATCAACATTCAAGAGATCGGTCAGGCATCCGAGGGCGAAACACTGGGCAGGCTGGTCAGCGAGCGCAACCAGGCCGAGGTCTACGCCGCGCTGGCCTACGGACTGGAGGCACGCAAGGAGTATTTTCGCACTGTCTGCAACTGGTCCCTGAACGACTACGACAAACTTTGGCTCGTCCTCCGGGAACTCCTCATTCGCGAGGGACTTCCAGAGTGCTATGCCAACAACATTTTCGATGTCTTCACCAAGACCGGGCTTGTCTACAGCGACCACACCGCCACGCTCAAGCCGGCGTTCAAGGTGTTCAAGCGCGCGGTGGAGTACTTCTCCGGTGATGACGCAGATGTGGGGAGCATCGAGATGACCGGCTTATCAAACTAGGAGCCAACCCCGCGGTCAACAACACAGATGGGACCTTGAAGGCAACCGAGGAGTCAGTTGATCTCGAAGCAGTCGGGACGCCCGGCGAGCGGCACACCGCAATCCATGTCGCGGCTCCAGTGAACACGCGAGGCGCTGTCGAAAACCCGGTGGCGGATCGGCGGCACCGGATAGTCGGCGCCCACAATCCAGCCATAGTTGGGCTCATTCTCGGGAATCTCGCCGAAGTCGACCAACCCGCCGGTGGCCACATACCCCATCGGATCGGACTCGCCACAAAGATAGAAGAGATCCATCCGGGTCAACGTCCGCGTCGGCCCTTCCAGGAAAATGAAGGTCACCACTTCGAGCGTATCGCCCCAGACGAATTCGTAGTCCTCGGGTGTGTACCAGGTTCCCTCATTGGCATCGGCCATCCAACTGTCGAACCACTGCATCGACAGGATCGCGGGGTCGCCGCCGGGCGGTGTGGTGGCTTGCGGCGCCTTCACCGCGGCCCGCGCGTGCCCTGCCGGTCTGATCTCGACAGCGCGATTGACTTGCAATCCCGGTCCGGCGGCCAACACGCTGGAAGCGGCAAGCAAGGCACCGCTGGACAGGGCAATGGTGAGCAGCGAACGACTCGGCATGGGGCATCCTCCTTCAGCGCGCGGTCCTCCCCACAATCCGCCAACCCGGCGGAAAGAGGCGGGGATCGCAATCACGAGCATAATCGTAACCGCAATTCCCGCGCTCGGCTACTCACTCCTCCCGCCGCACCGCCTCCCCCCTTCGCCTGCAAACCATTCGATGGGCCCTCAACCCAGACTGTCGCAGGTCGCGACGAAGAACTCATCGCCGCCGGCATGAATGCGGCGCGGCATACTTCTCCCGTCCCGCGAAGAGCCGGAAGGACAGGTCATTCAAACCACCGGCGCGCAACTGAATGTCCACATGGGAGCATCTCGCGGCCCAGTGGTGTTGGGCGAGGGCTGGCACGGGTGCACGCCGGGCCGATTGGGTTGACTTTGGAAACCGCATCTCCATACTCTTGCGGCACGTTCCGTTCCGGGGCAAGACAGCACTCAAGATACCGGATTTGCGCCAAAACGTCGTCGCAGTGTGGGACCCGCACACATCCGGAAATGCGGGCAGTGCGGGCGTGGATCGCGGGTCGGAGTGGTGGGACAGTTTGATGTTCAGCTACCGCCAGGGTAGGGATCTGCACGCTGGAGTTCGAATGGCCAGGCGAGATGTCGATGCCTGTTTCGCTTTTCGCCCGCGGGGCGCCGGGGTGAGTGGCGCCGTGCAAGCCTCTTTGCGTGAGCCTCCGGTTCGTAAGCGCGTCTTTTGTCTTCGGGTGTGCCCAGGGCGCCAGGGGGTGTCGCGATGAGCTTCGGCGACGTGGACGTGTGCAAGGTGGTCGAGGAGTCGCTGGACAATCGACTGCGCCAATTCGTGGACGCCGTATACCAGCGTCGGGTGGTCCCGCTGGTGGGGGCGGGTGTGTCGGCGGGGAGGATC
>JALXCG010000734.1 GCA_026991065.1 Gemmatimonadota bacterium
CTCACATGGCAGAGAACGATCGCCTTGGATCCGCCGGCAACAATGGCTTGACGGATCGCCTGTGACACCGCGCCATAGAGACGCGGCAGCCACGCCCAGGTGGAGCAAGTTTCAAGGGTATCGACCATCGCCCCCATATCGAGCAGTTCGTCTCGCAGATAGGGGTGAGAAAAGCGATCGCGCCGCCACTTTTCGGCTGGAGCCGCTCCCAGGTCCAGTCCGCCGAGCCGCACAAGCATGCGGCGCAGTCCGCGCATGCGCGCCACCGCCGTCCGCTCCTCCCCCTCGCAGGTCAAGAGCATGATGCAACTGCCGGGCAACGGATAGCCGCGGCGCGCCAAATAGCTCTTTCCAACCGCGAAAACGGCACGGCGGGTCGCCGAGGAGGGCGGCGAGATTCGCAGGAAGAGTGCTGACTCCGCCTCGTCAGAGAGCCGAATCACGGTCGGGCGATGTTCCCCCACGGCGACTTCGCGCAGCGCATTGCATCCCTCGGCGAAAGAGCGAAAAACAACCGCGCGCGCAAGTGCCGCGCGGGGGGCGGGATGCAGCCGCAGAGTGGCTTGGTGGATCACGCCGAGCCGCCCTTCTGAGCCCAGGTAGAGCGAGAGCAGGTCGGGCCCCGCCGCGCTCCCCGGGTAGCCCCCCACCTGCACAACACCGGAAGGTCTTGTTGCCGCCAGCCCAAGCACCCGCTCATCAATGCGCCCATAGCCGGTGGAAGCCTGACCGGCAGAGCGGGTCGCGATCCACCCACCAAGAGTCGAAAACTCGAACGATTGCGGAAAGTGCCCCAAAGTCAGACGATGAGGCGCCAACGCGGCTTCCAGCGCGGGACCAAAAATACCGGTTTCGACCGTTGCCGTGCGGGAAAGTTCATCAATCTCCAGAACGCGAGTCAGGCGCGACAGATCGAGGGTGAGCACGGGGCGATCCTTTGCCCCACTGCGTGCTTCCACACCGCCGACCACAGAGGTCCCTCCACCAAACGGAACGCATACCCAGTCCCGCTCGGCGGCGAGAGCCAGAAGCCGCTGCAGTTGCGCGGGTGAATCAGGGTAGACCACCGCATCCGGCGCCACCGGCAAGCTGCCGGTGCGCAGACGGACCAGATCGCGGTAGGAGCGCCCCACAGCATGGCGCACCCGCTCAGCAATGCTCGTATGCAGATCGACATCCAACTTGGAGGCACCGAGCCAATCGGGGTCGAAATGACTCTCAGGCAGCCTGACACGTTCGATCTCGGGCTGACGCCGCCACCTCTCCCGCAGTTCCAGCGCCGTTCGAAAATAGGCGCGCGCCGTCGGTACCAATGGATAGGTGCGTCCAGGTGCGCCCCATCCCCACCATTTCATGGTCGTTTGCGCGGGAGAAACAGAGTGCGTGTTTGGCATAGAACAAGCATAGCGCTTCCACGCACCGGTCGCATCTTCGACGATGTCGGGGTGGCGTAGGTTAGGATTTCTCTACTTGCATTTCATTCTTCAGGTGACCAGCGGCCGCCGCTCAACCCCAATCAGGTACCACAGCATGATCATCCCCCTCGCCCCAGTGTTCGTCGGCATCGCAATCGGCACCGTGCCGCTGGAACCGAATACTCGCCCGACTGCCGCCGAACTTCGCGACACGGTCGTCCGCACGCACCAGATTCTGCAGGCCACACACAAAGCACGTCGCACAAGAACCACGTCTCCCGCCCCGCCCGATCCAGCCCATCTGGCAGCCCAAGACGACTACGATGTGCTCCACTACACACTCGACCTGCAGATTCGCCCCTCCGCGCCCGCCAGGTACATCGACGGCTCCGTGGCAATCGCCCTGGAACCCACCGGCCCCACATTGGATCGCGTGGTTCTGGATCTCAGCGGGCGTCTGCACGTCGCCGCGGTCGAACGCGGAGATGGCTCCCCGGCCGGATTCACCCACAGCAACGGCGAACTGGCAGTCGATATCGATCCACCGCTCTTGGCGGGACAGATCGACACGCTGCAAGTGACCTACTCGGGTTCACCGGTGGCGTTCGATTTCGAGGGCTTCGAAATCTATCGTTTCCACACCCCGCCCGTAGTCTGGACCATTTCGGAGCCCTCATTCGCGCGTGATTGGTGGCCCTGTAAAGACCGGCCCGACGACAAGGCGACCGTGGACGTCCTGATTACCATGGATGATCGCTACACCGTCGCCTCCAACGGGCTCCTGGAAGACATCACGCCGAACGCGGATGGCACCTTCACCCACCACTGGCGCACGCGCTATCTTCTCCCCCCCTACCTCGTAGCCTTCACGGCGACCAACTTCGTGATTCTCGAGGATCAGTATGACCTGGTCGAGGGAGGAACCTTGCCGCTCTACTACTACACTTGGCCCGAGAGCGAAAATCGAGCGGCACGCGATGTCGCCGGCGTTCCCGACATGTTGCGAATCTTCGAGACCGACTACTTCCCCTATCCCTTCGCCGCGGAAAAATATGGGCACATGGAGACACCGATTCCGGGAGCCATGGAACATACCACCATGACCAGCTACGGAACCTGGCTCTACAGCGGCGATCGCCGCAACGACCCGGTGGTCGCCCACGAACTCTCTCACCACTGGTGGGGCGACGATGTCACGTGTGGAACCTGGGACGACATCTGGCTCAATGAAGGATTCGCGACCTACAGTGAAGCGATCTGGGCCGAAGGGATGTGGGGCTACGACGCCTACCTGGACTATATGCTCGCTCTCGCCGAACCCAGTTTCCCCGGTCCGATCTATGCCCCCAATGGCACCTTCAACAGTACCGTCTACCAGAAGGGTGCTTGGATTCTCCACATGCTGCGCGGCATTCTCGGACGCGAGGAGTTACTCCAGATCCTGCGTCACTGGGGAACTGAGTATGGCGACCAATCACCGGTCACGGCGGACTTCATCGCTCTCGTCGAAGACGATGTCGAACACTCCATGGGCTGGTTCTTCAACCCGTGGCTCTACTACGAGGGACGCCCCAGCTATCGCTACGGTGTTCGCATCGGTCACGACGGTGATACCCGATCGAAGATCGACCTTGAGATCAGCCAGACGCAGAATGGAGTCAGTCTCTATGTGATGCCGATCACAGTGCGGGTTGAGATGGCAAACGGCGATCGGCAGGATGTTGTGGTCTGGAATACACAGCCCCATCAGCGCCTGGAGATCGAAGTAGAGGGACGCGCAGTCGCCGTCACACCGGATCCCGAGCACTATATTCTGGCCGATTTTCAGCTTGCGCAATGGACCGGTATCGAAGCGCAGTAAGAGCGGCCGGGAATCCCGGGAACGGCCACCGCGCTCAAGGCGAACAATGTGGCGCCACCGATCGTTCCCGGTTCCTCAATCACTCCGCGCGATCTACTATTCTGCAATGGCTGATCATTGTCGCCTCCTCGGAGCCAGTTTGCCATCTCGTTACCATCCCGCTTCCCCAGCCGAGACTTCAGACCCTCTGGATCTCCGGCGTCGTGAGCAAAAGGTCTTCTCATGCCCCTCCCCTTGATCTCCCTCCTTTGCCTGCAAGCGCTGGCCACTCCTCCACCCGCACCTGTTGCGCCGCCGGCCCCGTCCATCAACGCAGCGCAGCGGGCTCGTTTCGCGGAATCGATCCGGGAAAGCCATCGCCGCATTCGCGAAGCGCACC
>JALXCG010000735.1 GCA_026991065.1 Gemmatimonadota bacterium
GCAGGTAGTGCCACCACGCCCCCGCATTGACAATGAAGAGGAAAACGCTGGCAATCCAGAACGCCACGAAGACTTGTTGCTTGCGGCGCGCAAGCTGTTGGCGCGCATCCATTGGCGCCGAGTCAGGTTCGACTGCTTTGGCGTGGGAAGAAGATTGCGGCAACGGTGAACCAAAAGCAACGGGGGTGGGCCCAGACGGACCCACCCCCAGGGTGCCTACTTGCCAATTCTCACGGCGATCGTGTCGTGAGAGAGTCGGCGGCTAGAAATAGACCGTCAGCGAGAACCGGTCCGTAGTGTCCAGGATGCCCAGGTCTGAGTAGGCATAGTCGAGTGCGATTCCCATGGAGGAGAGATCCAAATAGAGCCCGCCACCGGCGGTGAATCCACCCATGTCATAGCCTGCGTCAGAGAGCCCGATTCCTCGGTACCCGGCACGGAGGTAGTAGTTGTCGAGCAGATTGAGTTCCGCTCCAACATTACCTCTCTCTTCGGCAAAGCTCTGCAGGTCCGCTGCTGCGCTTACGGTCAGCAACATGGTTTCACTACTGTAGGCGTCGATGCTTCCGGAGAAGTTGACCGAGGCCGGTAGCTCATACTCCTGCGCTTCCAACCGTGTGGGCACACCATCAACATTGCTGTTCAGGCCGGAGCCGGAGAACTTCATCCGCGGTCCGAGGTTGTTCATCACAATGCCGAAACGGAACCCGTGGTAGTCGGTCAGGTAGCGGAAACCGATATCTACGCCAACACCGGTCGCACTCACCGCGTCAATGGTCTCGTTGATGTACTTGACCGTTGAACCCACGGCAACCCGATCGGTGACCTGGCGGGAGTAGGTCAGACCCACCGCAATACTGTACGGAGTGAAGGTCCCGATGCCATCGGTCTCCGTCGTCGTAGTGCGCAGCAGGTCACCGTCGCTGAAGTAATTCACGCTTGCCCCAAGAGCTGCGTCGTCGCCCACGGACATGGAGGCGCCGAAGTAGTCCTGGGTCATCCCGGCGAAGTACTCGTGGTGAGTGAACGTGGCGCTTGCGCCTTCAAGCGCGCAGACGCCGGCGGGATTCCAATAGAGCGCTTCCGCACCCTCGACTCCCGCCACGCCCGCTCCCGCCGTGGCGGTCATTGCCGCTCCGACGGGAACTCGAAGAAACTGCGCCCCCGCGGTGCCGACCCTGGAATCACGCGCAGAGGCGTCTCCGGTGACGACAGCCAGGGCAATGCCACAAACTAGCAATTTGCTTTTCATGTTTTATCTCCCGACCCGCGGCGGCGCGAGGCCGTTCCGCGGTTCGTGGATGACTTGCGCATCAGAAGATGCCCAACTCCTCCGTGCCCTGGATGATGGCGAACTTCACAAAAGTGGTGCCGATTCCCGGCGCCTCAATGTGAGCGACATAAACACCGGAAGCAACCCAGAAGCCATCCTGGTTCTGAAGATCCCAACTCTCCACCGAAGTGAAAACCGGATCACCGTCATCGCCGCCGGGTGCGTCGTTGTTCGAACGGGCATTGTGCTTCAGGGTTCGGACCAGATCACCGGACACCGTAAAGATCCGGATTGTGCAGGTTTCCGGAAGCCCGAAGAACTTCACCCGCCGCACAAACTGGCTCTCGTCATATTCCGATGTGGCGTAGTACGGATTCGGCACGACCCGGATATCCTTCAGGTCGGCTTTTGCCTGCGCCTGCTGGAAACCCTGACCGGCGACCGTCGAGAAACGGTAGGTGTCGCCGGGGGTGTTGGGCTTGGTGGTGACGAAACGAATCACAGTACCCTTGGGAATCAGAGCGCCGCTCTCCTCGAAGTCGCCCATGATCAAACGCGCAAAAAGCTCGTCTACTCCGTGGTCGTCGTCGAGTACACCGTCGGCCGCGTCCGCGGCGAATGCCGCATAGTCACCCGTGTAGGCGTAGGTCCAGTCGCTGGCGCCGTAGCCGAAGTAGGGATCCGCGGTGCTGTCCGCCAGGTCGTAGGTGCCGATGGTACCACCACCGCTGTAGAAGATCGGTATCAGTTGCTCTTCGGTACCGGCGATTGCGTCAACTCGGTAGAGCCCGAAGGGGATGGTGCCGACACTGCCGTCCTCGAACGCCCACCAACCGTAATTGGTCGGCGAGTAGTCCCAGCGCATTTCGATGTCGGCGGCAGTCAGGTTGCCCAGGTCACCGCCATCGCGGGTGAATCGACCCACCGTGCCATCTCCGCCACCCGCGCTCAGGTAGTAACGCAGGAGCGCGCCACCATCATTGAGCGAGTGCCAGACATCAGCACCGGGGCCACCGTTGCCATCCGCTTCGACCGTGTAGGTCGCACCAGAAGGATCAACGGCGATCACCTCGTCGATCATCGGGTTGCCTTTGACGTTGGTCTTCCAACCAGGATCCGGACCGACCACTTTGACCAGGAGTCCATCCACGACCTTGTAGGCATTGTCACCGGTTTGATTGGTTTGTTTAGCCAGAACGATGGTTTCGCCGCCTGGCGTATCTTCATCGATCAGGTCCCAAACCGGTGCGGAGACAGTATCTCCCTCCAGAGTAACAATGTCGGCATTGCGGAAGGCTACACGGTAAGTGTGCCCGGTTACCTTTGAGGGATCCACCACAGCGACTGAAACCCGACCATCTGAAGAGCCCGTGTGCTCGATCAGAGAGTCCGCCTGTACGGACGCGCCCGACCAGTCGTAGCCACTGGGAGCTTCCAGCGGAACAACGCGAATCGAGTTGCTGCTCTGGGGGCTTTCCAGCGTGCGCTCGCGGGTGGCATCCGGCTGGTAGTCATAGGAAGTTACGGAATAGTAATAGGGGCGTCCATTCTGCAGCCCCATGTCCTTGAAGTAGTACGAAAGCCCGGAGTCGGTGCCGATGTGCAGCTGATGGACTTCATACTCTTGCAGCGTGTTGTTGAAGACCTTGGTCGCCACTTCCGTGATGCCGTCAGCCTTGTCGAACTCAGCCAGGAGTTCCCACGTGCCCGGATCACCGCTGTCGCTGCGGTAGACACGGTAGCCCTGGAAGTCGTACTTCTCATATCCCACGATCGAAGAGCCGATCTCTTCATCGTAAGAAACGACATTGCCAAGGCTGTCGTAAACAACATTGACCAAGACCGTGTCCAACACTTCGTGAGGAGCCGGGAGACCCAGGCGGTCGCCAAAGATGTCTGGAGCGGATTCCGGAGAATCGTCCCAGACAAGAAGCACCTCGCCGTCGTAGGCTCGGGCTTCAGTTGCCGGCGGGGGCGGCGGCTGCTGCTGGATGAAGTCGAGGTTGTATGCGGTCTGCGCCTCGGCATCGGTATTGCGGAGCGCGACCAAAGCGTCCAGCGGATCTGACGAATTGGTAACTTCCGCACCCACGATCGCGACAACGATATCCTGCGACTCGCCGGAGGCGAGTGTGAACGGCCCGGTGATCAGCGCCATGCGCTTGTCATTCGGATTGCCGTCATTGATGCCCTCGCCTGTGACCGGATCACCGGCGTAGTCGAAAGCGCCGTTGGGTCGGGGATCACCTTCCCGGGTCAGTCCTCTCATGAGGTTGTAGCGGTGCGTATCGGTGTCGGGGTCGGTACCGTTGATATAGAAAGAGAAGGCGCTCATGCCCAGGACACGAAGTCCCGGGATTTCGACATCGCCATC
>JALXCG010000736.1 GCA_026991065.1 Gemmatimonadota bacterium
CTGCTGGCGAGTGCGGGCAATACGGGCCTGCAGAGTGGGAGCAGCGACTGCTGATTGCTCCAGCATAACCGTTGCTGGCGCAATGCGTCACCGGCAAGCGTGAGAAACCCGCGCAGATCGTTGTCCGTCGGGCATCCGGCTTGACGTGGGGGGTTCGATCCGGTAACACAGAAACAAGGCTGGGCTTGCCCGGAAAAAGCGGTAGGCTCTGATATCGTCGTCCCAATCCCACACCACCCATATCCTCGAAGGCCGGCGGCTCGCACGGACTAGAGGATACCGCCCGCAATCTCCCCACTACGATCTTGTGCCAGACCCCGGTGCGAAGCGAGGATCTTCGCGAGGGGGGGCAGGCTACTCGCAGGATGACCGAGGGGGGCGCGGAACTGGAGAACAACGTATGAGATCCACATCGATTCCCGCAGTGCTCGCTGCCGCAGTTGCGTTTTGCTCTGCAGGCGACGCGCATGCAGCCGGCTTCGCGCTGGCTGGTGTAGGCGCTCGGGCCAATGGGCTTGGCGGCGCGTTTCACGCCGTCGCCGACGATGCTACGGCCATCTACTGGAATCCCGCCGCGCTCTCGACCTTCGATGGCTGGCAAGGGACGCTGGGAAGCTCCTTCATCGCCTTGACCGGAGATTTTCAGCCGATCGACCCGATCGCGGGCTATGACGAGCGCATCTCCACTGATCTCGATGCCGATGTCGCGACTGTCCCCTACGCCGCGATCGCTTGGGGCAATGGCTCGATCGGTGGTGGCATCGGGGTCTATGTTCCGCACGGTTTGAAACTGGGCTGGGATCTCTACGACCTGCCCCACGGCTACAACAACAACCTGACCTATCCGCGCAACGATTGGACGGTGGATCTCAGCCTCATCGATATTCAGCCGACAGTTGCGATCAAGGTGAATGATCGCGTGCATTTTGGTGTGGGGGCGGTGTTCCATGTGGCCGACGCCACCCTGCAGAAGCCGCAACTCTCTCCCACCGGCCTGGAAGATCCCACGGACTATCTGGTGACCGATGTCGTGATCGAGGGAGATGCCGTTGGCTTCGACGCGGTCGCAGGCTTCTTCGTTCAGCCCACCGAGCAGATTGACCTGGGGTTGGTCTATCGTCTCGGCAGTACGATCACGATCGACGGCGATGCTACGTTCTCCTCCTATATGCCTTCGCTCTTTCCCTATGTCTATGGCACTCCGGATCTGATCACCGCCAAGACTCCGGCCAAGACCGATCTGTCGATTCCCGGCTCTCTCTCCTTCGGTGCTGCTTTCCGACCGACCGACAACCTTCTCTTCAGCACCTCGTTCACCTGGACCGAATGGTCGAAATTCGAGCGTCTGGATCTCGACTTCCAGGAAACCGACCTGGATGGCAATCCGGTGATGGTCGCCGGCTTGTCGCCGGTTGAAGATAGCACCATAAACTACGACTGGGATGACACCTGGCGCATCGCCGTTGGCAGCGAATGGGACGTGGGTCGTTTTGCCCTGCGGGCCGGCTACTTCTACGAGACCAGCGCGACCCAGGACCGGACGATGAGCCCGCTCATCCCGGATGTGGACGCGCAGAACTCATTCAACGCGGGCATCGGATTCGCGCTTACCGACCGTGTGCGGATCGACGCCATCGGCGAGTACTTCCTGGAGATGAACCGGGATGTCACGAGCCACTTCCCCGTGGATACATCCACCGGCGAGATGGACAATCTGCCCGGTCACTACACGGCCGCGGTGAACGCCTTCAATATCCAACTCAGCTACGGCATCTGACACCCGGTCCGGCTTTGCCGGGCATGTGCTACCCGAACCGGCGCACCCGCGTGAGTCGGTTGAGGAAGAGATACGATGAAACGATATGGAAGTACACTGATGTTGGGGCTGGGGGTTGCCGCCCTGGCCGGATGCAGCGATGACGTGGTCGTGGTGGCCACGCCGCACCCCTCCAGCGTGGTCGAAGAGGTCACGGTCACCGAAGATGTTGCGGCCATGATCGGCGGTACGCAGAAGACGATTCCGACTCTGCTCAATCCCGAACTCGCGCCCAGCGCTCCGACCTTTTTTGTCTACCTGCCGTCGGATGATCCGAATGCCGGCCCCTATCCCGTGCTCTATCTTCTGCATGGTTTTGGCGGCGACCAGACCTACTATGCCTATTTCCATGGGATCCAGAGCTTGCTCGACGACCTGATCCAGGCGGGAACAATCGAGCCGATGATCGTGGTTATGCCGAACGGCATGTCGGACATGATCGGAAGTTTCTATACCGATTCGGTGTTTGATGAAACGCTCGGCGTGAGTGTTCCCGAGAATGTCGCATTCGGCGCTTACCAGTCTTATCTCCTGGGCGTGATGCAGCAGGCCGAGGCATCTTTTAACGTAGACGTCGATCCCCTGACGCTGGACCGCCTCGCCGTGGGCGATCTGCCGGCTCCGACCAACCGCGCGATCGCCGGGCTCTCGATGGGTGGCTATGGGGCAGCGATTGTGGCGGAGAAGGTGCCGGTTTTCACTGCGGTTGCCTCGCACTCCGGTCCGCTCAATTTTGCCAATATGCTGGAGGTGGATCCGCTGCTGGGCGCTTCTGTGCCTCAAATCATGCTGATGGAGACCGCGAACGCGCTGGGCACTCCGCTGCTGAATGCTGGCAGTGCGTCGCTGATTGGTAGCGACGATGCGCCGTTCACCACCTTCGCATTTGCGATGGCGGCGGCTTTCTCGCCCTATGCCGGCACTCCCTTCGATTTTGACATGCTGGTGGATCTCGATGGCGACGCATCCAACAACTACCAGTATCCGCTTTCTCAGGTGGCCGGTGACGACACGCCCGACGATTCGAGTGACGATCTGTGGCTCGGGGTGACTCTACCCCTGGATGCATCGGGCCGAACCGTGGATGCTGTTTTTGATCGCTGGCTCGCGTATCACGATGCCTATACTCTTCTTGGCTCACCAGCGGTAGCAGGCGCTTTGGTCGCTGTCGATACCGACTTTTTCATCGATGTCGGCAACGCGGATGAGTTGGGTTTGGCCGACGACGTGGCCGAATTCGCCGACCTGGCGGAGCAGCAACTGGGGGCGGAACAGGTGGAGTTCCAGACCTTCGCCGGAGACCACGCGAGTCTGATCCGCTCGCGGCTCGAAGTCTCACTGCCGTGGATCTCGTCGATTTTCGCCGAAGAATAAACCGCGGTTGACCGAAGACTCTGAGTGGTGCGGCGGCGCTGGTGCTAGAACCGGCGCCGCCTTTTTGTTGCTGTGCCGCTTACCGACCGGCTGCGGACTGGATGGCCCCAACCCAAGAGATCGAAGCGTGCATTCGCCCGGTTGCGCCACTCGTTGGCCATCTGCTCATTGCCGTCTTGTTCGAGCAGGTCCGCCTGCGCGGACTCATAGGCTGCCCGGCCAAAGGTGGAATTTTTCCCACACTCCTTGAGTTCTATCAGCTCTGGTGTTGTGCGGCGAAGCGTAGCCAGCTTTCGGTGTGCCCGCAGCGCCCACAGACGGGCGAGGATTCGCACGACATCTCCGAATGGGGCATCAACCTTGGGTGCTTCCGCGAGTACTTTTTCGATCTCGCTCCGTTCCTCCTGCGCCAGACTGGACCGGAGCAAAATCTGCCACGCTTCCCAGGAATGTTCGGCCAGGGGTTGTTGGGGATGACTCAGGATTGCACCCGCGGCATCGGCGGCGACTTGATAGCGACCACAGGCCAGGTCCAGGTTCGCCTGGAGCAGGCGGGTATCTATTCCGTCGCTCTTCAGGCCGATTCTTCGGGCGACTCGAAGGTGTTCATTGAGGGTTCTTGCGGCCAGTTCTCTCTGCCCACGATAGATGGCGACAGTTGTCAGATTGAAGAGTACTGTCGCTGTCTGGTGTGGGGGCAGTGCGCTGACCGCGCGGACCAGGGCGTCCTGGGCGCGGATCATGTTTCCGGAGCGGATATGCACAACCCCGAGGCTGGAGTGGAGTTTTGCTGCCTGGTCGTAATAACCAAGCGCCTCCTGGGAGCGGGCTCGCTCCTCGAGCAGTTCGACCCACGGCCGTATGGAGTTGAGCCGGTGTGCCGGGGTGTAGTTGCAAACATTCCGCAGGTCGACGTCGGCCGCTTCACTACAACCGTTCGCCAATGTGTGGTTGGCCAGGCGGATTGCGAGATGGAACGCAACGTCCGGACGACTGAGTGCGGACGCCGGTGCGAGACACAGTTGGCCGACAAATTGGGCGTACTCGAAATGCTCTTTCCGTCGACAGCGAGCCGAAAAGGCAATCAGCGAGTGAACGTACTCATCTATGTGTGAGTCGGTAAGGTCGCCCGCGTGCGGTGCGACGGTGATGTCGCGGAACTCCTGCAGCATCTCTATGGTGTCCCGGATGACCTGATGCTCTTGAGCACCATCAGTTCGGAGTGCCTCCAGGTGTTGCTCAAACTCCGCTTGCGACAAGAGGGTCATCAGATGCCATGGAAAGCGCGCACAGGCCAAGGAGCGTCGTCTATCTGCGCGAGCCTTGGCCACGGCGTGGTTTGCCAGAGTGTCCCACTGGGGATCGTCGGGCAATAGACCGCGGCGGACAAACTCCATGCGCTGTGCTGACCAAGCAATGGGTGACGAGGCGGGTAGCTCACTCAGGGCACGCTCATGTTCTCGGGCGCGCTCTTTGCTGCTCATGAAAGCCTTTGCACAAACCAGGCGGCGTCCCCAACTCTCTTGGGGTAGTAGCTGTAACTTCATCCCCGCGCGGATCCAATTCCACTCCGCCGCCCAGTGCCGGGATTTGCGACAGTGCGCGATCTGACGACGCAAGCGGCGCCGCGCGCAGTCCGGATCCGCGATCCGCGCATGCTCCTGAAGGGAGCGGGGAGAACCGATAAGGAGGTGACGTTGCTTCGGCGAAAGGGCGCGATCGATCCGCAGGCGCTCCTGGCGGGGGAGCTTTTCGGCAATTAGCGTTACAACACCGGGGGATGTGAGAAGGCGGCGCCACTGTGGGGGGAGTGCATGCGCCATCCTTTCCAACTCTGTGCTGGCGCCGATCAGCCAGAGGAAGGCAGCTCTCTCCAAGCTGCTGGAATTGGTGACGTAGTGCCGGACCCACTGCGCTACCCGCTTCTCCAGGTTGGCATTCGGGCCGTCGACTTCGCTGCGCAGCAAGAGTGGATGACCCCCGTGGGGGGAGGCGGAGAGCAGCGGAATCTCGCGGCGCCGCAGCCAGCGAACAGCCTTTGAAGGCGGCAGCGGCCGAAGCGGACAGCGGGAGACGTTCCACGAAGGGTGAGAAATGGGGGGCAGTGCGGAATCCCCGGCGCTGATCACCAGGATCAAGGAGGCCGGATCATCTGCCCACGCGGCAAGAGGCGGAGCATCGCTGGCGAGTTCCGGGCTGTCACAAAGAATTGCCAGCGGTACCGATGTCCCGGGACCCGAATCTCCGATCAGACGCGGCGGTCCTTCTTCGGGCGGCGAAGCCCAGCGCAGGATGCGCCAGCCGTGTTGACGCAGCCCACATTCGAGACTCTCCAGGAATGAGGTCCGGCCGCTGCCGGGTGGTCCCCAGCAATGCAGGATGTGGCGCCCATCCGGTTGCCGGCGGCGACCGATCCAGCGCAGGCAGCGGCGCAGCGAGCGGGGCCGAATTGTCGTGATGTCGACCACCAGAGGGTTGACCGTGAAGCTCGTGCCGAAGAGTGTGTTGAGCCCGCTCAGTGCCCGCAATGCGTCGGCGTAGCGATGCGTGGGGAGGTCGGATAGACAGCGGCTCAGGAACTCGTGCCAGTTGGAGCGAAGCGTGTCCGACTCCTTTTCCAGAGCCGAATGCAGATCCGCGACCCACCACTCGGGGTTGTCTTCAGTCGACTCCGGCGGCAGTTTTCCGGTGAGTCCCTGCACTGCCAGCACACCGACTTGCCAGATATCCGCGGAGAGGGAGATCTCATCCCCCAACGGAGCGGTTCCATCGATCCGTCTGACCAACTCAGGGGCAATATAGCCGCGAGTGCCATGGAGTGCCCGAAGTTTGCCGGCTTCGGCCGGCCGGAGGGCGTGGCCGAGGTCCAGGATGGTGACTTGTTCATCCCGGACTCGGAGATTGACCGGGGTCAGATCCAGGTGCATCCAGCCCATCCGGTGCATTTGGGCGAGCCCCTGCAACAGCGATGCGACCAGGGAGAGCATTTTGTCCGGAGAACTGCGCCGCCTTGGCCACTGCTTGCCGTCTATCCACTCCAGAACCAGGAACGGTCCCGGGACCAAGGCGCCCCGGGCGGTCGCGATTGCCGGAGCGAGATCGATGGTGCGAACCACTCCGCGTCCCCCAACGTCGCGACCGACCTGGTATTCACGCGCCAGGTTCGCGGAGTCGTTTCGCGCGGGTTTGAGTGCGACTTCAGCGCCGGTGAGACGATCGGTTCCGCGGAGAATCGGGCCCTGGCGAGATCCGCGGCGGTTGAGCACGAAGCGGGGTTCAGCGATGACCATCCGCAGATGTTAGACAAGCCAGGGCTGAATTGCAGCGATTGATTTCCCGTTTCTCACAGATCCGGGATGGCGATCGCGGTTTCGGTCCGGATCACCCACGGGTCATTACCATCGCGCATCCGAACCAGAATATTCCAGTTGGACGGCTGCGGAAAATCCGCCGGAATTGTCTGTGCGTGGTGCACTTCGTAATCGTCACTATCAACACTATAGTCATCCGGACCGTCGCCGCTGCGGGTCTCCCCATTGCCGTCGGTTCGCTGGAAGTCGGTCCGCAGCTTGACCGTGTGGGGCAATGTGGGAGAACTGCCTACGCGGTTGATGACAATGTTGAGGTTGACAGTCCCTCCGGGGTCGACCTCAATTGGGGGGACTCTGGCCTGCATGCTTTGGAAGTTGTCGACGGGAGTGGTGCTCGCGGTCCAATCGGAATTCGCCATTGCGGTCCTCCTCAAAGCTGTAGCTGAATCGCAGCCGCCCGCTTGCCTGGAATCGGAACCTGGCGAACCGACCGGCCACTCAGATCTCTACATGAGCATACCTGAATCGCGCGCGGAGGTGGGAAGGAGAATCCGCCCGCCTCCGATTCCGCTCATTGGAGTATTGGGGAACCTGCCGGTTTTCGGCTAGACTGCGCGGAAACTCTGTCCCCGGCAGCGAAAGGCAATTCCCAATGACCCAGGTCCGTCTCGGTATCCGGCGTGAAGACAAAAGTCCTTTTGAACGGCGCGTTCCGCTCACGCCGACGGCGGTGCGCGAACTGCTCGCCGTGGCGCCGGTGCGCGTGCTGGTGCAGCCTTCCTCCAATCGCATCTACACCGACGAGGAATATCTGCGCGCCGGGGCCGATCTCCACGAGGATCTGGCCGCGAGTGATCTGGTGTTTGCGGTCAAAGAGATCCCGGTGACCTTGATCGAAAAAGAACGACGCTATTTCTTCTTCTCTCACACGATAAAAGGGCAGCCCTACAACATGCTCCTTCTGCGTCGAATGCTGGAGCAGAAGGTGACCCTGGTTGACTACGAGTGCATTGTCGATGAAGCGGGGCGCCGGCTGGTGTTTTTTGGTCCCTATGCGGGACTGGCGGGAATGATTGATACGCTTGCGGCCTACGGCGCCCGCCTCGAATGGGAGGGCGGTAGCAGTCTCTTCTCCCGGATCCAGCCCGCCTATCGCTATGCTTCTCTGGCCGCCGCCGAAGCGGAACTCAGACGGCTCGGCGCCGAATTGCCTGCCGCGCTCGCCGCCGCCGACGGGGCGCCCCTGGTGGTGGGGATCACCGGCTACGGCAATGTTTCTCAGGGCGCGCAACGGATTCTTGCCCACCTGCCCTGCGTGGAGGTGGATCCGCTGGACCTGCTGCAACCCGGGTGGGCGGAACGGCAGCGCCGCGATCGCCTCTACAAGGTTGTCTTCCACGAAGAGCACATGTTCCGCCGTCGCGACGGCGGGTCCTTCGATCTCCAGGACTACTTCTCTCATCCCGAGCAATATGAAGCCGACTTCGAACGCTTCCTGCCGCATCTGACAATCCTGGTCAATGCCATCTTCTGGAATGAGCGTTGCCCGCGCCTGGTGACCCGCGAAGCGTTGGCTCGTCTGTGGCCGGCCGGCGTCCTGGAGAAGCTGAAGGTGATCGGCGACATTTCGATCGACATAGAGGGGGCGATCGAGTGCAGTCTCAAGGCTACTCACTCCGACGCGCCATGCTATGTCTATGAGCCGGCCTCCGGCGAAATCACCATGGGAGTGGCCGGTGATGGTCCGGTGATCATGGCGGTCGACAATCTTCCCTGCGAGATCCCGCGCGAGAGTTCGGATGAGTTCAGCCGGGCGCTGGCGCCCTTCCTGCCGGCGATCGTCAAGGCAGACTGGAACCGTCCCTTCGCCGAACTCGACCTCCCCGCGCCGATCAAGCGCGCGGTGGTGATTCATCGCGGTGAACTGACGCCGGATTTTGCCTATATGCGGAAGTTCCTCGATTAGGCGCGCGGCGCGGATCGGCTTGCCCCCCTTCAGCGGCATCCTCGGCCCGAAGTTCAGGTTATCCTTTCCAGTAACGTGGGCCCCGGGTGCGGGGCCGCGTTGGCGACCAGCTTCCCGGCGATGGAACCGCTTGTTATGCAGCTCCCCCGCCATGATCCCGACTTCGTCCATCCCCGTTCCGGAGGATCTCTACCGTGCGATCACAGCAACCGACATCTCCCCTCTCATCCGCCACGTGGTCGGTCTACAGCCGGTCCGCAATCCTTGCCTGCAGCACCATACTTCTTTTTGCCTCTTCCGGCGCCACGGTGGCCGACACTCTGCCCGCCGGCGAGTGGCTGGACGACGCGCTCAGCGTCCACGTTACAGATACCGGCTGGGAGTTCATCACCGAAGAGTTCGAAGACTACCTGGATACCGAATTCGAGCCACTGGTGCAGTCGCTGGCTCCGGTCGAAGTGTTTGACGAGGGCTGTTTCTGGCTCTACACCGCGTACATCACTTCGTTTGAGAGCGTTGATCACGCCCGTCCGGTGCTGACCATTGTGCCGATGGATGGCTATCTTCAGGTCGACCTCGAGGTGTCCGACATCGACATGTATCTATGGCTTGAAGGCGACGGTCTTTTCTGCCTGGATCACTATGACTGCTGGTCGCGCATCACCGCGGACCGGGTTGCGGCTTCGGCCCAGTTCTATCTCGATGTGATCGACGGCCAGGTCCACACCCGCGCGGAAAATGTCAGCGCCTGGGTCGACAACTACGAATATGACACGACCTTCGATTGCTTCATCATTGAGACGATCGCCGAAATCCTGCAGAGCACCATCGAGGAATCCCTGGAGGATCTTCTCAGCGACTCCATTGCGCAAGATCTGCCCCCGGAGATCGACACCATTTTTGCCTCGCTGAACAGCGCTTCCGAATTCTCACTTTTCGATGTCCCCATCGGCTTTGAGTCGGCGCCCTCCGCGATTGCCAACCGGGTCGACGGCAGCACCATCGATATTGGCGGCAGGGCACTTACTTACTACGCGGGTTGCGGCCCGCAGGAGGCGGGGTCGCTGCTGACTCCCGGCGACCCCATCACCTACCCGCTGGAGGTTCCGGATGTCGGCGGTGGCTACGATGCCGCGGCCTCGGTCTCGGATGACGCCCTGAACGCGGTTCTGCACATGACTTACGATACCGGTGCCATCTGCCTCTACCTGGATGCGGACTCGCAGCAGCAGTATGGGCTCTCCTGGGATCTGACCACGACCGACCTCATGCTCTTCTTCCCCGAACTCTACGACCTCTACCCGGGAGCACCGACGCGTCTGGATGTGTTGCCGCAAGCCGCGCCCTATGTGAACATCGGGCTCGGTGGCGGCATTCTCGAAGGTCAATTGCAGGCTCACATTCCCACCGCTTATGTGGACCTGGGCGTGTGGGATGGCACCCAGTGGCTGCGCGCTCTGCGTCTCGATGTGCTCTACGAGGCGGATCTTCTGGTGCATGTCAACAGCCACGGACGCCTGCGGATTCTGCTCGCGGGGTTGCCGAATGTGGAGATCGAGATCCTGGAAGAGAATCTGGTGGATCTGAACGACCTGTTGATCGAGCAAGCCCTTCCGCTGGCTCTCGAAATCGTCACTCCTCTCCTGGTCGCCTCGCTCGACAATTTCCCGCTTCCCACCCTTTATGGCTACGGCATAGAGCCCCTGGCCGTGGTTGCGGACGGTCCCGATTCCGAGCACCTTTCGCTCTACGGCAACCTTTTTGTCGATCCCGAGATGGCGAGTCCGCTCATTCCCGAGCATTGGCCGCGGCTCTTACGCTGAGCGCCATCGATCTGTAGCATGGGGTTCGCGCAAAACCGGTCGATCCCTGGAGAAAACCAGGCGGGAGCAGGTGGCTCCCGCGCTCCAGTTCCCCGGTGATTGGCCAAGGACCCCGACCCCATGCACATGGATCAACGCAGAACCGCATTGTTGGAAGCGCTCTCGGAGCGTGTGCTGGTGCTCGACGGCGCCACCGGCACCTGGTTGCAAGCGCAGCAACTCAGTGCGGAGGATTTTGGCGGGGCGGAGTTTGAGGGCTGCAACGAGATCCTCAATCTCACCCGCCCCGAGTTGATCGCGCGTCTGCATCGCAGCTATCTCGATGCGGGCGCGGATCTGATCGAGACCAATACCTTCGGCGCCACCGCGATCGTTCTCGAAGAGTATGGAGTGGCGGATCGCGTGATCGAGATCAATCGGGCCGCCGCCCGGATCGCCCGCGCCGAAGCCGACCGCGTGTGCCGGGCGGGGCGGCAGGTTTGGGTCGCCGGGTCGATGGGACCGACCACCAAGGCGCTCTCGGTGACCGGCGGCACCACCTTTGCCGCCTTGCGCCGCGCCTATCGCGACCAGGCCCGTGGCTTGCTCGACGGCGGCGTCGACCTGCTCCTGATCGAGACCGCGCAGGACACCAGCAATGTCAAGGCGGCCTTTCTCGGCATCGCCGACGCTTGCCGCTGCGCCGACCCGCCCCAGGCCCAACCGGAGACCGCTGCTCCAGCCACGCCATCGCCGCCGTTCTCCCGGTTCCCGCGCTTCGCCGGCGACCCGCCACTGCCGATACCGGTGATGGTCTCCTGCACCATCGAATCGACCGGCAGCATGCTCGGTGGCCAGGGCGCCGAGGCTTTCTACACCTCGATCGCCCATTGGCAACCCCTGGCGATCGGTCTCAACTGCGGCACCGGCCCCGACCTGATGAGCGATTCGCTCCGCGCCCTGGCGGCCCTCGCCACCACCCATGTCGGCTGCGTGCCCAACGCCGGTCTGCCGGATGCCGACGGTCGCTACAGCGAATCGCCCGCCGCGCTGGCCCGGGTCCTGCAGAGCTACATCGAGCGCGGCTGGCTTAACCTCGTGGGCGGCTGCTGCGGCACAACCCCGGCGCACATCCGGGCCCTCGCCGGGATGGTTCGGGGTTGCCCACCGCGGCGTCCGGTCAGCCACCACCGCACCCTGCTCAGCGGCATCGACTGGGTGGAGGCGGAAGAGGAGAATCGCCCGATCCTGGTCGGCGAACGGAGCAATGTCATCGGCTCGCGCCGCTTCAAGCGCCTGATCGAAGCGGATCGCTTCGCCGATGCCGCCGAGATCGCCCGGGCGCAGGTGCGCGCCGGCGCGCAAGTGGTGGACGTCTGCCTGGCCAACCCCGATCGCGACGAAGCCGCCGACATGGACGCGTTGATGGCCCGCGCCGCGCGCGTGGTGCGGGCCCCGTTCATGATCGACAGTACCGATCCCGCGGTGATCGAGGCCGCGTTGGTGCATTGCCAGGGCAAGGCGATCATCAACTCGGTCAATCTCGAAGATGGCGGCGCGCGCTTGCGCCGGATCGTCGCGTTGGCGCGCCGCTATGGT
>JALXCG010000737.1:0-1178 GCA_026991065.1 Gemmatimonadota bacterium
ACCTCGGCGCGGCAGGCGGCTTCCACGCTGGTGTAGGGGCCCCATTTGCCGGGGAACTCCCAGACCTGGGACTGACCGATGTGGCGGTTGGTTTCCCACAGGTTGGGCGCCACCTGGGCGGTGGCGGGCGGGGCGAATCGCGGCAGCAGAAGTGGCAGCGCCCAGATCCAAGCAAGAGCGATGCGGATGGCGATGCGGCGGCGCCAGTGACCGGATTCGGCCCGCGCCGGTGAGCGAATTGCTGCCGGCGCGGGGCACGCGGGGATGGAGGGGCGGGACTGGTGCGGAGAAAAAGAGGGAAAAGAGATCACGGTGCGCAACCTGGTCGTGTGGCGAGGGAGGCCCGGCGCGCGGCGATTCGGCACCGGCGCGTGGATGAGTTGTGTTCATTGGAAGGATAAGCTGGGGCGCTTTCGGACGGGGACGCGATGCGTTGCTTTTTTGGCTACACTGAGGGGGTGCGACACAATTCGAACGGCCGGTCGCATGCACGATGAGCGGGCCAGCGCGGAGGATTCCATCATGCGGCGTTTCTTGTCGATTGCTCTTCTGACCACAAGGGCGCAATGGTGATCTTCGCGCGCGATCCGCTCCGCTCCCTGGGCCGGGCAACACTTTCGCGGCGCAGTGGGGTGCTGGAGGATCTGGGAACGCTTGGTGGTAGTTCGGCAACCGCTTACGCGCTGAACGATCGGGGTCAGGTGGTGGGGCAGGCGTGGACCGCGGGGGGGCAGAACCATGCTTTTCTCTGGCAGGATGGGGTGATGACCGATCTCGGGACTTTCGGTGGGCGCGACAGTCAGGCTTTCGACATCAATGAAGCCGGCCAGATTGTTGGCGGCGCGCAGAGTCCCACGGCGCCTCTGTTGGCGTTTCTTTGGGAGAATGGGGAGTTGCGCAATCTCGGCACTTTGGGGGGCAATCAGAGCCACGCCACTGGGATCAATGACCGCGTCCAGATCGTGGGCTTCTCGACCGACGCACAGGACAATGCCCACGCCTTTTTCTGGGAGGCGGGCGAGATGGTCGATCCTCTGGCGCGGGTGCCGCAGGGGCGCGGCTGGGGAGGTCGCGCCAACGCCGGCGGCATCAACAATGCGGCGCAGTTCGTCGGTACCGCCTGGCGCGAGGTGGGCGACCACGGTTATGTGATGATGCCGGTCGACCTGGCGCTGCGC
>JALXCG010000737.1:1188-3601 GCA_026991065.1 Gemmatimonadota bacterium
TGCGGCTTTCCGGGGCGAAACCGGGGGCCACGATCGCGCTCTACTACGGCACCGAGGTGGGTCTGACGCAGATTCCCGGCTGCCCCGGGGCCCCGCTGCTCGCCGCCGGTGGGGGGCAGGTGACGACCGCGGTTGCGGATGCTTCGGGGCAGGCTGAATTCCGGGCCTGGGTGCCGGCGGGCGCCGCCGGGCGGGTTCTGCGCATTCAGGCCTTCGAAGATGCCTCCTGTCTGGCCAGCAATGTGGTGGTGGCGGAGTTCTGAGCGGCGTTGGAGTTGCGGCCTCTCCAGCCGGGCACGCTGCCGGTACGGTTGCTCTTCGATAGGTTCAGAAAAATGCACACGAACGATATCGGGTCGGTTAGAGTAGCTTCGTACTAAGGTGGTTTGCTGCCACGTCCCCCCCCACGAAGAAATAGCAAAAGAGGTTGCCATGCGAGACGCTGGTACCCCCGCCGGACAGGTTCTGCGCGCGCCTTCTCTCAGTGCCGCGGCGCCCCGGCATACCGAATGGCAAGCGGCCGATGTCGCAGGGATCTGCGACACGTTGGTCGATGTGTTGCTTTTCCGAGCGCGGATGCAACCGGAGCGGGAAGCGTTCATCTTTCCCTGCGATGTCCCGGAGCAGGCGCGCGGATTGACCTATGGCCGGTTGGAGCAATGGGCGCGGCGGATCGGCGCCGATCTACTGGCTCGTGGCGTGCGCCCGGGAGAGCGGGTGGTACTGCTCTTTCCAACCAGCCTGGAGTATATCGCCGCCTTCTTCGCCACGCTTCTGATCGGAGCGGTTGCGGTGCCCACCTATCCGCTCTTTCGGCCGCGGCGGCGGCGTCTGCTGCGCCGGTTGATGCGGGATGCGGTGCCTGCCTGTGTGCTCGCTTCACCGGCGCTGCTGGTCGAGGGGCGGGAGTGCTTTGCCGGCGACCCGGAGCTGGGGCATCTGCCCTGGGTGGCGGTGGAGGAGCCGCTGCCCGCGGGGATTCTCGCTGAGGTTGCCGTGCCCGTTTTCCCCGCGCCGCCGCCGCCCACCGCGCTGGCGATGCTGCAATACACTTCCGGCTCCACCGGCAGCCCCAAAGGGGTGATGGTCACCCACGCCAATCTGCTGGCGCAGGTCGGCTCGATCTACCACTGGTTGCGGCGCCCGCCGACCACGCCGGGGCAGACCTGGCTGCCGCTCTATCACGACATGGGGCTGATCGGCGCGATCCTCTATCCCTTTTATGCCGGCTTTCCGGTTGGCGTGATGTCACCGCTCTCCTTCATTCAGCGGCCGGCGCGCTGGTTGGAGGCGATTACCGCGCTTGGGGCGACCGTCAGCGGCGCGGCCAATTTCGCCTATGACCTCTGTGTGGAGCGGGTCAGCGATGCCGAACTCGAGCGTCTCGATCTGAGTTCGTGGCGCTGGGCCTTCATGGGCTCGGAACCGATTCGGGAGGCCACCATCGAGCGTTTTGTGGCGCGTTTCGGCCGCTGCGGTTTCCGTCGCGAGGCGCTGCTGCCCGCCTATGGCTGCGCGGAGAGCACCATCATGGTGGCCGGCCGCGGCTTCGATACGCCCGGGCCGCTCTACCGCGATGTTGCGGCGGAGGAGTTGGCGCGGGGGCGGGTGCGCTGCGTCGGCGCCGGAGAGGCGGGTGCGGTGCGCCTGGTCAGCAGTGGGCGTGCCCTGGCCGATCACCGGCTGGAGATTGTCGATCCCGACACCCGGGAGATTCTGGGCGCGGGCCGGGTGGGCGAGATCTGGGTCCAGGGCAGCGGTGTGACGCGTGGCTATTTTCGGCGTCCCGATGCGACCCGGGCCACGTTCGAGGCCAGGACCGCGACCGGCGAGGGGCCGTTTCTGCGCACCGGCGATCTGGGCTTTCTGCTCGACGGTGAGCTTTTTGTGACGTCGCGGCTCAAGGATCTGATCATTGTCGCCGGGCGCAATCACCATCCGCCCGACATCGAGGCCAGCGCCGAGGCTGCGCACCCGCTGCTGGAGCCGAGCGGCTGCGCGGCATTCTCGATCGATGGCGAGCACGGCACCGAAGAGGTGGTGCTGGTGGCGGAACTGCGCCGCCGGGTGCGCCTGATCGCGCCGGGGGCGGGTGAGGACACGGGATCCGACGCGCCGTCCGCGGCCGTGAAGCGTGGCGGTGGCTGGCGGCGGGTGGCGGCGGCAGAGATTGTTGCCGCGGTGCGCCGCGCGGTGGCCGCCGGGCATGATTTGAGTGTGCGGGAGGTTGTGTTGCTGCGTCCAGCGTCGCTGCCGCGCACCACCAGCGGCAAGATTCAGCGCCGCGCGGCGCGCGAGGGCTACCGGGCCGGCACGTTGCGGCGCGCCGATGCGGCAAGGGAGGTGTGAAATGGCCCCTGTGATCTGCTCCGACCCGATGCCTCCGGAATTGGATCCGCCCCCCGGGGTGCGC
>JALXCG010000738.1 GCA_026991065.1 Gemmatimonadota bacterium
GCAACATTGCCGGTAAAAGTGCAGTTCTCGAAACGCACCGAGGAACCGTCGTGCACCTGCGCACCCGCCCCGCCCCAGGCGCTATTGGCCAGCACCAATGACGCGCGGATGAGCGGCGTCGAGCCCTGCCAGGCGGCAATTCCACTGAAAGAGTTGCCTTCGAACGTGCAGGCTTCCGCGGTAACTCCGGTGGCGGCAAACAGATTCAGGCCGCTGCTCCCATTGTTGCTGCTGACACAGCGGCGCAAGTGGATCGCACCGCCGCCGTGGATCGAGACACCGTCGCCGTTGCCGGTAAAGCTGCAATCACTGATTTCCGCGCTCACTACATCTTGCAGATACATCCCATCGAAATGGTTGTTTTCCAACACTGTATGTTCCATCACCAGCGTGGCGCCGGTAACCCGGACCGCATCCGAATCCGAATCGCGAATCTCGGAATCGAGCAAAGTCAGCGCCCCCGAGTCAAAATCGATCGCCCGGTAGTGCGCGTTCTCCAAGCGCAGATCGCTGCAGGTCAAGGTCGCGTCCACGGCCCGGATGCCGTAATCGTAGGCATCGCGCAGCAGGCAGTGATCCAGGCTCAGAGTCGCCCCGCCAAGGTCGATGCCACTCATGCCGCCGCTCAGGGTGAGCCCGCTCAGCGAGCTGAAACCAGCGTGCACGGAGAACAGGTCGACATCATTCCCCGCCTGCAGCACGGTGCTCTCCACCACTGCCCAATCCTCTGGATCGGTGCCGCGCAGGTGCAGCGAATGAACGTCCAGGCTGAAGCCGTCCTCGGCGTAAGTACCTGGCGCGATGGTCAGCGTATCTCCCTCGCAGGCCGCCGCGATCGCCTCCGCAATGGTGGGAAAATCCTCGGGGATCGACCAGTTGCTCGGGGAGTGCTCCAGCGGGATGTCGCAGGCGAGCCCGAAAGCGCCCATGTCACCGCCCTCGTGGTCGGCCCCGAGGCAGGGCGAAGCCGCGGCCAGGCCCAGGTCGTTGAGTTCGCACTCGGCGTCGCAGAACAGCGGATCGGCGTCGATGTTGCCGGTGCCGCTCCAGCCCCCGCCGACATCGGAGTAGGTCACCGTGATGCCGTTCCCGCCGATCTGCCCCTCTCCGTTGCCCCAAAGGATGCTGTCAATTACGGTCAGCGGTTCACCCGCACTCCATAGAGCGCCCGCGGTAGAAGCACGATTCTGCGCCAGGGTGCAGTGGCTCACAAAAATGGCGCCACCGCCAAAGCTGGCGTTGCCGATCGCACCGCCTGTGGCCGCCAGGTTGCGTGCCAGCGAGCACCCGGACAGGGTGAGTTCCGCCCCGAGACTGGCATAGACCGCACCACCCAGCTCTTCGCCGACATTCTCATCCAAGCGACAGTTGACAACCGTTGCCGGCGCATTCTCGCAGTAGACGGCTCCGCCGCGCCTGCCGGCATGATTGCCGCGAATGGTGCAATTGCGCAGCGATACGGTCGGGTGGTCGAACCAGGCCACCCCACCGCCGAGGCCGGAGGTGGCGCCAGCGTCGTTGTCTTCGATCACGCAGTCGCGAATCACCACATCGGTGTTGCGTCCGCCGAGATACACTCCACCGCCGAAGTTACTCCCATAACCGGTCAGGCGGTTGCCGATAATCTCGCAGTTCGTGATCGTGCCGGTGCTATTGGAGATGCCGATGCCGCCACCAAGAGCCCCGCCACTGGTGGCGATATTGTCGCGAATGGTGCAGTTGGAAACAGTGAAGTCGGCGGCTATGAGTTGCAGCCCCACCTCGCCGTAATAGGAAACATTGTCGCGAATGGTGCTGGAGGTCAAACTCAGACTTCCGTCGACAACAGACAACCCTCTCCCGTCCTGATTGGCGGAAAAAGTGGTGGAATCGACGGTGACCGACGAAGCGTATTCGGCATAGCAGCCGGATCCCGTGTTGCCGTCAATCCACGATTGCTTGATTTCGACGCTGCCGCCGTTGATCTTCAGCCCGCCGCCGCCCTGCGCCTCGTTGAAACGCACGCGACAGTTGTCGATCATCAGTTGCGCGCTATCGCTGTAGATGCCGCCGCCACGGGTGTAGCCCTCGGTCACCCTGTTGCCGCGAACGGCGCAGTTGCGGATCGTCACAACAGCTCCGGGATTCACGTAGATGCCCCCACCGGCACGACTGTCACCGCCGTGCATGCCGGAGTGGTAGACATTGCCGCTACCGCCGGTGATGGTGAACCCTTCGAGGGTCGTTCCTGGCCCCTCGCCCCCGCTGAAAGTCACCACGCTGCCGAGCGCGCCGGCGCCATCGATGGCCGTTACCAGATCACCCGCGCCGAGCAGAACAATGCTCTTCCCCAGAAAATCGATCTGTTCCTGGTAGCTGCCGGCGGCAACCACCACCGAATCGCCGGGAAGCGCCTGGTCGATCGCGGCCTGAATCGAGGGCAGATCGCCGGGAACGTCGATTCGCGTTGCTCCGGCCGCCGGCGCGAATAGAAGAGAGAGAATGAGCGGCAGAAGAAACCCGCGGGCAGTAAGGAGATGAAGTGAACGCATCAAGAGACCCTTCATTGGGGCGGGCAGTGCTCCTACCTGCACAACCCGCGAATCGCTATGTAGTGGTGAAGCATAACCATCGAGTGCAGGGGGCGTCAACTTTCACTCAACGTTTCTCGACCGCTGTGCGTTTTCACCATAGTCTGAATCTGTCGACAGGTTTCGTGGCGAACCGCCGGCACCATGTGTGCCGGCAAGCGCTCACCCGGAACCCGCGCCCGCGAAACGGAGAATCGTCATGCACTGCCACCCTCTGCTCCTGCTCGGCCTGGCCGCTCTTGCCATCCCGGAGGCGGCCGCGTCTCCCTCGATCCGACCGGACATGCCGCCGGAGGTCCTCTCCTGGCGCGAGGCAATGGCCCCGCGGGAGGAGTATGCGAAGGCGGTCGCGGCGTGGCGCGGCTATCTCGACGCCCATCCGCGGGCGGCCGTGGCTTACATCGAGATGGCGCGCGCCGCCCGCTATGCTCAAAGCGCATCGGCGGAGGAGCGCGAGAGCTGGGTGGCGAAGGCGTTCGAGATCGATCCCAACTGCCCCGAGGCCCTGCTCGCCTATGCCGACCTGCTCAACCGCAAGACGCTCGCCGATCCCGACTACAAGCCCCCCGCACAGGCCCGCGAGTTGGCGCGACGGGCGGTCCGGCTGGCCCCCTCCTGGCCGGAGCCGCATCTCCTCTTGTGGAGCATGGCCCTGCTCGGGGGTGAACCGCCCGCGGCGGACTCCAACGCCGCCGCCCTGCTGAACAAGGGCGCGTTCAACGCACCGGTGGTCGACTTCGGCTACAACCTCCTGATCAGCGCCCGTCCCAACGCCATCATCTTCACCAATGGCGACAACGACACTTACCCGCCGGTGGCGCTCCAGGCGGCGCGCAAGATCCGCCCCGACGTCACCATTGTCAATCTCTCCCTGTTGACCGCTCCAGCTTACGAGAAAGAGGTCTGGAACGGCAGCGGCAAGGCGCCCGCGCCCTTCACCACCGAAGAAACCAACCAACTGCGCATGGCCTGGGGAGCAGCGGCCGAAACGGCTGCGGCCGGAACGACGGGGGCCGGAACGGCGACGA
>JALXCG010000739.1 GCA_026991065.1 Gemmatimonadota bacterium
CTTGATCAAGAAATAGCACCATTCAGGGGTGGAAGGAGCAAGCTACCGTCGCCGTTCCGGTAGGCGCGACGGCGGCAGCGTTGACGAATGCTTCACAATCATACGCCAAGTCGGAGAATCTGTGGGGTGCTTGCACGGCGGCTCAGTCCGGATTGGTGGGATCGGCGTATTCCATGGTAACGCAGTGCCATGCGCCCGCTGACTCGATGATCACGCGGGCATCGATCGGGTGAATCGTCTTGCCGGGCAGAAGCGACTGGTAGATGCTGATCGCCGTGTCATCGTAAGGAATGTTGTAGACCGGCAGGATCACATCGTCGTTGACGATCAGCGAGTTGGTGTAGGTTCGAACCACCGGGAAGATAAAGAAGACATAGTAAACATCCGGCTGCCAGATGCGGGTCACGTTCCAGGGGTCGCCGGCGCCGTTGACCGATCCGGCGAACAGGGTCGCGGCATCTTCCAGAATCTGATAGTCACGCTCATTCGAGTCATACTGAGCGACCAGTATGTCGGTCGGCGAGACGATCTTGGTGAACATATCCACGTGGCCGGTGCCGTCGAGAGTGGGATCTTCCGGCACCAGCGATTGCGTAGCGGAAAAGGCACCGCGAATGCGCCGATCAATCTCTTCATGGGCAACGCCGGGATTGTTGGCGTAGGTGCGCTGCGAGTAGACAACTGTGCCCAGGCCATCGTGGTTGAGGTTGCCGCCTTCGGTATAAACCACATGGGCACCCGTCTGGCGGTTCATCACCGGCACGCCAGTGGCGCCGGCCACGAAAAGCGGCGTATTGTCGTCCTCGGGCCGAGAGTTGTAGTAGTGGAAGTCGGCGATTCCCCAGCCGTCGCCGCCCACTTCATGGAGAAAGTTGGGGCCGTAGTCGCGGATCCACACGGTCTGTGTATCATCAATCACCCAGCGCACATCCTCATCCGATACACCTTGGTCGGCCAGGTAGCTCTTCGCCGCATCCTGCTGAGCCTGCGTATCGGTCCAGACGTAAAGGGTCGCCCCCGAGCCGGTGAGGGCGTCGATCATCTCGGCATAGCGGATCCGCATTCCCGCCCAGTCGTAGGGCCAACGAAAGAGGACGCCGGCCAACGGCTCGATCTCGGTGGCGGCGCGAAAGAGGGCTTCGGTTTGCGATCCGGGAGCAGTACCGACATCGGTTGCCGGTTTCAGTCCCGGCTCTCTTGCCACGCGCCCCTCAAGAGGAAGATCAAGCCGCCGATAGACGGCGTTCACCAAGCGACGCCCCTCCTCCACTGTCAGTCCGAGTTCCGCGAAACGACCGGCGTCATGCAACACCTCCACCAAATCCTCGGCACTGCGCGAGGTGCGGACCTGGTGCAAGGGCGTTGTGGTTGCCACAATCTCCAACATGGCGTCGAGGTTGCCATGTTGCGCGGCATCGATCTCTTTCCATGCGCTCTCCCCCGTGATTGTGGCGGCGGAAGCACCGAAGGCAGCGAGGGGAAGAAGAAATCCGAAGGAATGAACGAGATGTTTTGACATGCGTAAGACTCGCGTTGCGGGGGGGTATGGCAAGGGCGCGGGGATCGATCGAGAGGTCACGCCCACGAATCAACGCAGTATAACCCCGCATCGCCGCCCGCACTCCGCCCGGAAGGCGGGGATGCTAACTACGGATCGATTTCGATCCGCCCCGCTTCTCCCGCCGCGACCTGCCCGATCCGGGACGCGGTGTCAACGCCGGCGAGACGCAGGCGCCGGAGCAACTCATCCACGGCGGCGGCAGGCACCGCCAGAAGCAGCCCACCAGAAGTCTGAGCATCCGCCAGGACAAGACGCTCCGCTTGTTCCACTCGCGCATCAAAATGGGCGCTGTCACGAACGTAGTGCAGATTGCGCCGGGTTCCCCCCGGGACGATGTCGGCAGCAGCCAGGGCAGGCGCAAGTGCGAAACGGGGCACCCTGGAGGCCTGGATTCGCGCGGCGACGCCCGAAGCCTTGAGCAGGTGGTGGAGATGCCCCAGAAGGCCGTAGCCGGTCACATCGGTGGCGGCCCGCACGCCAACCGCCAACGCGGCGTCCTTGGCCGCGGCGTTAAGCCGCAGCATACTCCGCACGATCGGCTCCAGGTCCGCTTCGGCAACCCGGCCTTTGCGCCAGCCCTGAGCGGCGATGCCGGTGCCGATCGGTTTCGTGAGAATGAGCTGATCCCCGGCCCGTGCGCCATTCTGCGCCAGGGCATGAGCGCCGTCCACTGAGCCGATGACACAGAGACCATATTTCAGTTCGGGGTCCACAACGGTGTGCCCCCCGGCAACCGCGCACCCGACTTCGGCGGCTTTGTCTCGCCCCCCCTGGAGGATTCGGGCCAACGCGTCCGTACTAAGGCGGTCGTCGGGGAAGCCACAGATTGCGAGCGCGACCTGTGGCGTACCGCCCATCGCGAAAACATCGGAAAGGGCATTGGCCGCGGCGATTCCGCCGAATTGATACGGATCGTCGACGATCGGAGTGATGAAATCCACCGTGAAGATCAAGCGCGGTCCCGCGGGCGGCGTACACAGCGCGGCATCCTCCATTGCACCGATCTCGGAATCGATCCATGGATGGGCTACGCTGCCTACTTTCTGCAGAACCTGAACCAGGTCCTCGGCGTTGAGCTTGCGGGCTCAGCCGCCGGCCGGAACCAGTTTGGTCAGTTCGATCTTCATGTTTCGTCCAGGTTGTGGATTGGGGAAACGGGAGTCGTGTGCCGCCGGCGGCGCCGGGCGCCGCTCGGGCGAGCCGCACTATAATGGTTTTCTCCTCTTCACGTCCACTGCCGGGAGCGAAACTCCCCGCCTCGAATCCGCCATGCCAACCCACGCCACAAGCTCCCGCCGCTCCCCCACGCCGCTACCGCCCTCCGGTGTAGCGGCGATCCTGGGCCCGACCAACACCGGCAAGACTCACTTTGCGGTGGAGCGCCTCCTGGCCCATCGCAGTGGGATCATTGGGGTGCCGCTGCGGCTGCTTGCCCGCGAAATCTACGATCGAATCACCGAGGAGATCGGCGCCGCAACCACGGCCCTGATCACCGGCGAAGAGAAACGGATCCCGCCCAATCCTCGCTATTTCATCTGCACGGTGGAGTCGATGCCCTGCAGCCACGCCGTCGACTTCATCGCGGTGGACGAGATCCAGTTGGCCGCTCATCACGCCCGCGGGCACATCTTCACCGACCGCATTCTCAATGCCCGGGGGCGCCTGGAAACCCTGCTGCTGGGGGCCGACACCATGGCCACGATCCTGCGCGCGCTGGTGCCCGGGATCGCAATCCACCGCCGCCCACGCCTCTCCACTTTGCGCTTCGGCGGCAGTCGGCGACTGCACCAGGTCGCCGATCGCAGTGCGCTCATCGCCTTCTCGGCGGCCGATGTCTATGCCGCGGCCGAAGCAGTCAAACATTTTCACGGTGGCGCGGCAGTCGTCATGGGGGCTCTCTCGCCACGCGCCAGAAACGCCCAGGTTGCACTCTATCAGGCCGGTGATGTTCACCACATCGTCGCCACCGACGCCATCGGCATGGGCCTGAACCTGGACATTGAGCAGGTGGTTTTTCTCGCCACCCGGAAA
>JALXCG010000740.1 GCA_026991065.1 Gemmatimonadota bacterium
CCCCAGGGCACGGGCCGCCGCCTCCAGCGCTTCGGTGAGGAGGAAGACATAGGCCGGGCCGCTGCCGGAGACGGCGGTGACCGCATGCATCGCCGCCTCCTCCTCGACCCATGCCACCGCCCCCACCGCGCGCATGAGTTCGGCCGCCTGGGCCCGCACCTCCTCATCCACCGACGGCGGCGCATAGAGCACCGTCATGCCGCGGCCCACCGCCGCGGGCGTGTTGGGCATGGTGCGCACCACCGCCACCTCCCGGCCGAGGGCGCGATGGAAGGCGGCCACCGGCTTGCCGGCGACGATGGAGAGCACGAAACGGCTGCGCCGGGCCACCTCCCGCCAGGCCGGCAGCACCCCGTCCAGCACCTGGGGCTTGACGGCGAACACCAGCGCCGCCGGGGTGAGGTCGGCGGGCACCGCCGCCACCTCGGCCAGGAGCTTCAGGCCCGGGGCCTCACGCGCGAGCGCTTCGCGGCGGGCGACATCCGGCTCCACCACCCACGCCTCGGCCGGCGGCAGACCGCGCTCGAGCCAGCCCCGCAGCAGCGCCGAGCCCATGCGCCCGCCGCCCACCAGCACCAGCGGCCGTACCGGCGCGGCCATCCCTCAGGCCTCCCCCTCGGTCTCCAGCATGGCCGCCGTCAGCGCCTCTTCGGGCGTGCGGCCATCCTCCAGCACCAGCCGGAAGGCGGGATAGAAGCGGTCGCATTCATGGACCACGATGTCCACCAGATCCGCCACCGTCTCCGGCGAGATGCCCGCGCCCTCGCGGAACAGCACCGCATGGCGGAAGGCCACCACCCGCTCCTCCGGCCACAGTTCGAAATGGCCGAGCCACAGCCGCGGATTGGCGCCGCACAGCAGCCCCGCCAGCGCCGCGTGGCGTGCCTCGGGAACCTGGAGATCGAGGGTGCAGGCGATCTGGAAGATGCCCAGATCCGCATGCCAGCCGAACCAGACGCGATAGATGGCCCACTGGCCCGGCACCCGGGCGTGGATCTCCCCGCCATCATCCGCCGCCCGCTCCGCGGGAGCCGCCGGCCCGCCGCTGGCAACCAGATGCAGGCAACGATCGCGGGCACAAGGTTGCCGCCCCGCCTCCGGTCCCGGCCCCGCCTCCGGCCCCGCTGCACCGTTCGTCCCGTGCGGACACCCTGACGCACACCGATCCCCCGGTCGCACCAGCCAGATGCGCGCCGCCGCCGCACCAAAAATCCGCGTCACCCCCTCGACAATTCGCTCCATCCGCTCAACCAGGGTGCCCCCGGCGAGCAACTCCTCGGTCAGCCCACCCAGACGCTCCAAACGCTCCACCGCGATCCGCCGCGCTGCCAGCAAGCGCGCCAATTCCGCCTCCTGCTCCCCCGCCCGCAGACGCGCCGCTCCCTGGTCGCCCAGCACCGCCGCCATCTCCCGCAGGAACTCCACCACCCGCCGCAGACGCGCCTCACTGACCACCGGCACCTCCGCGATCGCCCGCAGATACGCCTCCTGATCGTAGCCGTAGCACAGCGCCTGGTCGCGAAACTGCTCCACTTCCGGCGGCTCGAAAAGCACCTGACCAATCATCAGACTGGCCACCTGCCGCCCCCGAATCCGGATCGGCACCGCGGCATGAAACAGACCGCTCGCGCACTGCGCCAGGTTCCAGTCCCGCCCCGCATCCAGCCCCGCAACGAGTTTCTGATCACTCTCCCGGCAGCGAAGATCCGAGGCCAGACAAGCGCGATGAAAGTCGGCGCAAACCGGCCGTCCACCGGCACTGACCAGAAGCTCGCGCCCCGGATGGGAGAGCAGACTCACCGCAAACCCGGTGGCTGCCGCGAACTTCTCCAGCAGGATCCGCAACGAACCCAGATCGAGAAGAGCATCCAGCCCAGCGGACTTTTCGAATTGCGGAGCTGGCGCGGCACCGGGGGAGCGTTCGCTATCCATGGCTCTTTCCATTCTTGCGCATTCAATACACCAGCCAACAACAGCGGCAACACGTTGTACACCCGATGACTTTTGGCTTGGCGTTCTATATTCATGAGCATTATTGGCCAGGACGGCTAGCATAGCAGATCGATCGATTGCCAATCCGCCGCCGGCACTTCTCTCTTTCCCTCCTTTTCTCTTCTTGCTGCTCCGCCGGCGCGCTCCGCCCCCAGCGCGCTCTTTCCCCCGGAGCAACCTTCTCTCCGGCGCCGTCCCAGCCCGAACTTCGCGGGTGCTTTCCGGTGGACGCGCCGGCGGCGCTGCGCGCCTCGTCCCCGCAAGCGAAGTTCGGGCTCATCCTCGCCGAACCCGCTCTGAACCCGGCCCGCGCCCTTGGCTCCAACCTGCCTTGGCCCGATCCCATTCCCCGTCCGCGGTGTGGTCGGGAGAGCACCGCGGTCCGAAGAAAGACCGCGAGTTCCCCAAGAAAATCGGCCATGACATGGCGGCGCCCGAGGCGTGCAGATCGGTGCTGAACTCTGCGCCACGCGGAAGCGCTCCGGCCGGTCCGAATGGCAGTAGTGGATCAGCGTTCACAACGACACGGCCGTCTGGTACCGCTTCATCGACATGCCCCCCCGGCCGAAGCCCTCTTCGCCTTGTCGGAGCCGGGACAGTTGGAGAGAGAGCGGGGCCATCGCTCGGGCGGCGGAGGCGGCCCGGTGCGCCGCAGGCGCACATCGACAAACGCGGAAGCCTCGATCGACTTTCCCTCTTCACCCCAGCGCGCCTTCACGCGGTAATTGTCGGCGGCCGCCCCCATCGGCACGCGAATTGAGCCCTGGATGTTGCGTGTTTCGCCCGCGGCGATAGAGATGTTGCGCGTTACCGCGACGATCTGGTGGGTCCGGCTTCCGGTGACTTCGATCCAGGCGTCCCGCTGCACGCGATCCCCCGTGCCGGTGAGCGTCAACGTGTAACCAACCCTTGCCCCTGGGGTGAGGTGGCGAGAGGAGAGTTGGAGCGCCACGGTGGCGCTTGGGGGTTCGTCGTAGTGGTATTCGAAGGCACCGACGTCCGGTGCCGGACCACGGGCACGGCTCACTTCCGTCCCGGCACCCTGGTCGATCAGCGGGCTTGTGGGGAGCAGGCGGTAGTCGTGGTTTTCCGCGTCGACGAAGTGAGGGGCGAGGTGGAGGTCCTTCGGGTCGTCCTTCTGGATTCCGTAGTAATAATCCGCGATCTGCCCCTCGTAAAAGTTGTTGTTGAGAAGGCGGGCGATGCTGCCCTCGTAGGGACTCCAGCGGATCCCATACAGGTGACGGTAGATCAGGTTGTTCCGGATGTCGGCGGCGGAGAAGTTGATGTCGATGGCGTACCCGGCGTCGATCAACGTATTCGACACAATTTCGCAAACGGTCCCGAATCGCGTCGTAATGCCTCCGCCATTGTGGCAGATCACGTTGCCGACGATTTCTGCCGCGCATTCGTCCAGATTGATCGCCCAGGAGTGGTTGGAACAAAACAGGTTGTCGTAGATCTTCAGAGGCACCTGCCGGGCGTCCACGCCCAATCCACCCGCTAGCTTCTCCTCATTGCGGACGATGCGATTTCCGACAATCTCGCCGAGTGGGGCATCCCGGATGCCGATCACAACGTCACACCAATTGTCTTCAAA
>JALXCG010000741.1 GCA_026991065.1 Gemmatimonadota bacterium
TCGAATCGCGTTTTGAGCAGCAGCGTTGGCTGGCGCTCTTCGGTTTCGGCACCACCTTCGGCGAGAGAAGCCGACCCACTCGATTGGGAGTGATCTCGACTTTCAATCGACGCCGCTTTCAACCGCTGGAGCATGGCGACGATGACGACCGCTCGATCGATGATGTCTATGACACGAGCCAAGTCGTCGGATTCAGCGACCTGGTCCATCTATGGGAACTTCTCGGTCGCATCGAGATCGACCACCGCAATCTCCCGGGACTTCCGTGGGCCGGCTACCGCGTCGACGGCTTCGCCGGCGGAGTCCCGCCCATCAACCAGTATCGCTACGCCCACTACGGCATTGAGGGCACCAGCTACATCAATCTCTACGCCACCGATCGAGTCCTGGCTCTGCGCCTCGCGTTGGAGGGGGTAGCCGGCCGCAACGCGGAGATCCCCTTTTCCGAGTTGCCGCGGCTCGGCGGTGACGATCGCTTGCGTGGCTACCCACTCGACCGTTTTCGCGACAAAATTGCCGCACTGGCCACGGTTGAATACCGCTATCCGGTTCACCAAGTCATCGCCGCCCATCTTTTTCTCGACGTCGGCCGCGTCGTTCCGGAGTATGAACGCCTCTTCGATGATGGTTGGAGTGGCTGGAGGAAAGGTTATGGCGCGGGCCTTCTCATCGGCTCAGCGGATGGGCAGATCCTGCAGTTGGATGCCGGCTTCAGTTCCAGCGGTTTTCACTTCACCGCCTCGACCGACCCCCTCGATGCATTCGCCAAACTGGGGAAAAAGCTGTGATCCTCCCTCCTCTTTCACGCTGCACACCGCTCCTACTCATGCTGTTCCTGACCGCATGCGCCTCCACACCGCGATTCCGCGACCAGCCGATCGTATGGCGAGTGGCCGACAGCCGCCCCATTGCTGAACCGCAGGAACGGGAGTTTCTGCTCCACGTCTACTTCGCTGACATCTTCGCCTTTCGGCGCATTCCGCGCGCACTGGAACTGCGCGCATCGACACCGGCCGCGAACACCAATGCACTGGACGAACTGCCCAACTCAACCTGGTTCACCAACCGCATCGGGCTCTGCCCTCTCTCCCCGGAGGAGGTGATCGAAGGGCCGAATCAGCACGGCCCCCCCCAACTTCCCTTAACCGTTGTGCATGGCAAAGGCAGCGGCGCAAACCCCGGCTTTTTCGCCAAGGACAGTCGCGGCATCACCTATCTGATCAAGTTCGATACCCTCGAGAACCCCGAGATGCAAACCGGCACCGACGTCATCGTCGGCCGGATCTTCTGGGCGCTCGGCTACAACGTCCCCTCCGATCACATCTTCTACTTCAAGCGCGACGACCTGAAACTGGCACCCGGCGCGAAGACCAAGGATGAGGTCGGCCACAAGCGCCCCATGACCATGCTGGATGTGGACGCCGCACTGGCAACCTCGCCGATCTCTCCGGATGGGGTCTACCGCGCCCTCGCCAGCGAGTTTCTTCCCGGAATCCCCAAAGGGGGAATCTCGCCGGAAGGCACCCGTCCGGATGATCCGAATGACGTGATTCCCCATGAACTGCGGCGGGAACTCCGCGGGCTGCGGGTCTTCTGTGCTTGGCTCGGCCATACCGACATGAAAGAGGACAACACTCTGGACATGTTCCAGCCGGGGCCGGATGGAAAGGGGTACATCCGCCACTACCTGATCGATTTTGGTGAAGCGCTCGGCTCACACCAGGCGGAAAAGGGGCGCTACGAAGATGGCTGGGAGCATGCCTGGGACTGGCAAAACCAACCCAAAGCTCTACTCGCCATGGGCTTGTGGAAACGCCCCTGGGAAGCACAGAAGGAGACGCCATGGCCGGCGATCGGCGCCTTCGCGGCGGAGCCGTTCGATCCCAAGCTGTGGCGCAGCGCCTTCCCCTACTTCCCGCTCTTTGATATGGATGCCGCCGATGCTTACTGGGGAGCCAAGCGCGTGCTCGCATTCGACCGTCCGATGCTGGAGGCGATCGTCGCCAGTGGTGACTTCAGCGACCCCGCGGCGTCCGCCTATCTCGTCGATGTTCTGCTGGAGCGCGCCCGGCGGATCGGCGTGAGTTGGCTGGAAGCGGTCACGCCGCTCGATGACTTCTCGCTGAACGGCACGCAATTGCATGCCGTCGATCTGGGGGTTTTCCACCACCTTGCCAGCCACGGCAGCGTTGAAATCCTGGATCGCGGAGACGATGTCGTGTCGACCTACAAGGTCGCGTCGGATGGCCAAGTCACCATTCCGCTGGATCCGGATCCCGGTTACCACCTGCTGCGCTGCCGCATCCGCCGCGGTCACGACCGGAAACCTGCGATGCAGATTCACTACGTGACCGCGGATGGCAATGCCAGGATCGTCGGAATCCTGCGCCGAGAGTAGCTGCTATCCGATCTCCTCTGCGGCGCTGTCGGCAAACCAACGGTAAAAAGCCGGGATCACCAGCAGGGTAAGCATGGTCGACGTAACCAGACCGCCGATCACCACGGTGGCGAGAGGGCGCTGCACCTCACTACCGGTGCCCTCCGCCAGGAGCAGGGGGATCAGCCCCAGCGCAGTTGTCACCGCAGTCATCAACACCGGACGCAAGCGCCGGCAGGCACCCTGAATCGCGGCGTCATCCACTGCCACGCCGCGGCGAACCAATTGGTTCAGATAGGTCACCAGCACCATTCCGTTCTCCAGCGCAATGCCGAAGAGAGCGATGAAACCGACCGACGAAGGCACCGAGAGATTCTGACCACTTAACCAGAGCGCCAGGACCCCACCCACCAACGCCAGCGGGATGTTGAGGAAGATCAGCAGGGTGTTGCGCAGCGACTGGAAACTCCCGAAAAGCAGAAGAAAGACCAGCACGAGGGTCGCGGGAACCACGATCACCAGGCGTTTGTTGGCCTCCTGCTGAAGCCGGAACTGTCCCCCCCAAGTCAGCAGGTAGCCAGCGGGGAGATCAGCCTTGGCATCGAGAAGTTCCTGCGCCTCGGCCACGAATGAGCCGATGTCCCGATCCACGACATTGCACTGCACCGTGATGAAGCGCTGGCCGTTCTCACGGGTGATCTGCCGCGGCCCCTCGACCACCGAAATCTCGGTCAGTTCACTCAACGGAATGCGAAGATGATTGGGACCGCTTACCAGAATGCTGCGGATCGCCTCGACCGTCGAACGGGCATCTTCGCGGTAGCGAACCAGGATCTCGAAGCGTCGAATCCCTTCGAAAACCTGGCCGACTCCATCGCCGCCGACCGCGGTCCGCACCACGTGCTGGACATCTTCCACATTGACCCCATAGCGAGCAATTGCCGCCCGGTCTACCTTGATCACCAGTTGCGGTGTACCGGACACCTGGTCCACCTGGATATCTTCCGCACCACGTACTCTGCTCACCAGCGTGGCGACCTCGTTGGCTTTCTCTTCCAGCACACTCAGGGATTCGCCGAAGATCTTGATCGCCAATTCCGCCCGCACTCCTTCCAAGAGTTCGTCGACCGTCATCTCAATGGGCTGCGTCAGGTTGACCTGAACGCCCGGCACGCCCTCCAACTGGGCGCGGATGAGATCTTCGATGTCGCTTTGGCTCTCAGCTTCTCGCCACTCCTCTTTCGGTGCCAGTCGAACATACATTTCGGCGCTGTTGACGGGATCGGTGTGCGCCCCGACCTCGCCGCGACCGATCCGGCTGACCACCTCCGTGACTTCCGGAATGGCCAGGAGGCGCTTCTCGGTTCGGAGTGCCACCTCCTTGCTCTCCTCAAGAGCGATCGAGGGGGCCATGGTGAGGCGCACAACAATGGTTCCCTCGCGCAGACGCGGCGTGAACTCGGAACCCAGTTGCGGAAAGACGGCCGCGCCGGCACCGAGGAAACCCACGGCCAACGCAATCGCCAGCCAGCGATTGCGGACGAAGAGTCGCACCAGCGGGCGGTAGGGGCGCAGCATCGCCCGAACAATCCACGCTTCCTTTGCCCCACCGCCACGCGGACGCATGAGGATTTCGCTGAGAGCCGGCGCCAGGAAAATTGCGAACACCATCGAACCAAGCATCGCCAGCGCTACGGTATGAGCCAGTGGGCGAAAGGTTTTTCCCTCGACCCCCTGGAGCGTGAAAAGCGGTAGAAACACCACAATGATGATCACAATGGCGAAAAAGACCGGCTTTCCCACCTCGGCACAAGCGCGCGCAACGCGTTGGCGTTTTGATTCACCTGCGCCGCCGTTGGTCAAGCTCCGATCGACGTTTTCCACCATGACAATCGTGCCGTCGACCATCATCCCAATTGCGATCGCCAGTCCCCCCAATGACATCAAATTCGCCGAGATGCCAAAATAACGCATCAAGAGAAATGCGAAGAGTACCGAAAACGGTATCGCCAGCGCGACCACGATGCTCGGGCGCACCCCTCCCATGAAGAGCAGCAACACCAAAGCCACAAGAATGATCCCCTGGATCAGAGCGTTGCTGACCGTAGCGACAGCCGCCTGCACCAAACTCTTCTGTTCGTAGTAAGGAACCAGGCGCAGCCCTTCGGGGAGAATCGAATTGATCTCCTCCATCCGTTCTTCTACGGCGCCGATGACCGAGGATGAATTGGTGCCGAAAAGCTTCACCACCATGCCAGCAACCACTTCGCCAACACCGTTGCGCGTCTGTACACCACGCCGCACCGCGCCACCCACCTGCACTTCGGCAACATCGGAGAGAAAGACAGGGAGGCCATCGGCCGCTTTGAGAACAATCGAGCGGAGATCATCAATGCCGGTGGCAAGTCCCACCGACCGGACTACCAACTCTTCGGAGTTTCTGACAATGAACTGCGCTCCCACACTGAGGTTATTTTCTCGAATCCCCTCCGCAACCTCATCCAGCGTCACGTCGTAGCGCAGAAGCGCCTCGGGATCCACCACCACATGAAACTGCTTTTCATAGCCTCCGATTCCCAGTACTTCCGTCACCCCGGGGACAGTCTGAAGATGCAGCTTGATCAACCAATCCTGGATGGTCCGTAGTTCCTCCAAGGAGTAACTACCCGTGGTGTCATCCAGGAAGTAAAAAAGAACCAGGCCCATTCCAGTCGATATCGGCCCCATCGCCGGGTCGCCGAAACCTTCGGGAATCTCTTCCCGCGCCTCCTGCAAACGTTCTCCCACAACCTGGCGGGCGAAATAGATGTCCATCCCATCTTCGAAATAGAGATTGACCACCGACAAACCAAAATTCGAGACGGAGCGGATCTTCTCGATCCCCGGCAGACCGGCCATCGCCATTTCCACCGGCAGGGTAACAAATTTTTCAATCTCCTCCGGCGCAAGGCCATTGGTGACAGTGAACACCTGGACCAGGTTGGGCGAAACATCCGGAAACGCATCCACCGGCAGTTCGCGGTAGGAAAAGTATCCCGCAATCATGATCGCCAGTGCCAGAATTCCAACCAGAAGACGGTTGCGCAGGCTGGTCTCGATCAGCGTTTCAATCATTGTTTTTCTGTTGCCTGTGTTCAATGTGAGTGCCCTTCCCCGAAATCACTTTTGCGCAGTTCCGCCAGCAGCGAGAATCCACCCTGCCGGACGAACCTCTCGCCCACTTCGAGCCCCGTGACAATCTCTGCGTTCCTGCTATCGCGCCGACCGGTCTTCACTTCGCGAGCGACAAAACCATCCGCGGTCTCAACAAAAACCACCTCCTCGCCATCCAGCTCAAAAAGCGCTGTCAGGGGAATGCCACACTCCACCGTCGTCGCCAAGACCTCTACTTCGCCGGTCACAAAAAGGCCCGGCATCCAGCGTCCTTCGCGATTGGGTAGCACAACCCGGGCGCTTGCGGTACGACTCACTTCGTCGATCACCGGCGACACATAATCGATGACTCCCGTGATCGTCTGCCCCTGGCCACTGGCTGATATTGTCACGCTTTGGCCGACATCCACCGACATCAGATCGCGCTGGTAGACAGCCAGGTCGACCCAGACCGTCGACAGGTCGGCGATCACATACATCTCCTGCTCCCGCGAAGCCGCTTCACCGAGAACGACATGTTTGGCAATGACCGTTCCCGGGATTAAGGTGCGTACCTTATAGGTCGCGAGGCTCTCGTCCGCCTCGATCACCGCGAGAATCTGCCCCTTTTTCACTTTCTCTCCAAGACGCGCTTCGACCGAGGTCACGATCCCCGCATAGCGCGGAACAATGTGCGCTACACGCTCTGCATTGGGCACGATCTCTCCCGGTAGGGAGATCGACTTTCGCAGCGAAACAGCGCCCGCGACGCCGCTGACCAGGCCCACCGCATCCAGATCCAGCCCGTTGCGGGAGATGTGATTGTCGCCATGGGCATCGTCATGACCATGCTCCGGGGCGTTCGCCACAGCACCATTCTCCGCGGCGTGCTCATGCTCCTTCTCTCCGTGCCCGCTCTCGCCACGCGCGGGTGTCCCTCCCAGCAGTGCAGCCACCATCGCCAGAATCATTGTCGTTTCAAACCGCTTCATTGTCACTCTCCCTCCGAAAAATTCATCTCATTCATGGCAGTAACACCCACCAGTTGTTCCATCTCCGCCCAGCGCAAATGCCCCTCTTCGGCGGCATCGATGACCTGCTCTTTTACCTCGAAAAGACGCCGCCGGCTGTCCAGCACATCCGTGAAGCGCATCGCACCCCGCCGATGGGCCTCCGCCACCTGCTGGTGGGTTCGCTCGGCGTGCGGCAGGGCAACTCGTTTCAATGCGTCAATGCGTTCCCGGGCTATCTCCAGCGCCTGATACGCGATCTTCAAACGCGACTGCAGTTCCCTGTTCAACGCCGAACGCGAAAGCCGGCTCGCCTCGGCGCGGGCGGATTCCGCTGCCAGGCGACCTCGATTGCGATTCCAGATCGGCAGCGGCAAGCTCACCCCCGCCACGAGCCCAAGATCCTGCGTAAGACCGTAGCGGCGGGCACCCAACATCACATCAACATCCGGCACCCACTCCTTGCGTGCCAATTCAAGCTGAGCACGTGCCGTATTGACCGCAGCATCAGCCAAAACCACTTGCGGACTGCCATCGATCCGCTCCAGGAGCAGATCCAGGGAGGCGGGCGAATTGGGGACCTCCAAAACGCCAACAACGCGATCGAATTCGGCAGAGGTCGCTCCCCACAGCGCAGCCAATTCAAGCCGGGCGCTCCGCAGTTCCCCCTCCCTGGCGCGTTCCTGCAACTGCGCCATCTCCTTCTCCAGATCAGCCCTTTCAGCTTCGGCCGGTGGCGTGGCGCCCGCACTCACTCGCCGGGCAATCTCCAGGGCTTCCTGGGTCGCGACTTGGGTTCGTTGCTGCCCCAGCAGCCAACGCTCCTGGGCCGCCAAAACCCGCACAAATGCCAGGTGGGTCCGGGCACGTAGTTCGGTCAAAAGGCGCTCAACCTCTGCCGCCGCCAACACCTGTCCCGCCTCGGAGACCTCGACACGCCGCTCCCGCTTGCCCGCGGTCTCCACTCGTTGGGTTAGCGCGAGCGTGGTCTCCGCCCCGCCAACCCCGGTAACCTCGCCCGATCCACCAAACCCCTCGACAGCGATCTCCAACTCCGGGTTCGGGCGGCGTTCTGCCTGCTGGATCTGGCCTTTGGCTGCTTCCACCAGCGCTTCCGCGGCGCGCAGCCGCGGTTGATTCTCCACCACCATCGCAAGCGCTTGCTCCAGGTTCAGTTCGCCTCGTGGGCTCGGAGCCTGTTCCAAGGCATTCACCTGCCCCATTGTGCCCATGAAGATCACCGCAGCGCTCCAGATTGTTCGCAACAGAGAACCGTCACGCAATCCATACAACCAGTCATCGATCATCTAATCGCTCCTCGAATGATCGCCGTGATCATTCGCGATACAAAAACTAAGAAAATACGCAACACACCCAAGCAATCCCGGTGACAGTGACCGCAACGGACGGCGATCCGCGCAAATGCCCCGGAGGACAGCAGCCCAAACTGGTGTGCCTACCGCGGCCCCGTCACCACGATTCCACTTTCGCGACGGATCCGGCTGCACCATCCGCATTCGTCACGGATCCCATGGATGTGACACAATTCTGTCAGGCTGCGCCACGCAGACGCGGGAACCATGAAGGGCTCGATGGACCGTCCCGAACCAACACCACACTGGAGCCAGCGTTCAGATTGGTCCGTGTCTCGTGCCAGTTCCGAACATCGCAGTCGGAAGGCAGTGAAGCCCGCGGATTGGAATCAACCGTACTGCGGCTTGCTCAACTCAGCAGGGGATACCCAAAAGCCGTCAGCGCCGTGGGGGCTTCGTGGCAAGAGCAGTTCAAAAGAATCGAAGCCCAGGCGGAGGAAGAGAGATCGGAGTTCTCTGTTAAGGTGGAACTCAACGATGCCGGAACGGGCGGCGCCGGAGAACGCGGCAGCATCTGCCGAACTCCGAACCCGCCGGCCGCAGCGTCCGCCACGCACGGGTCAGACACACAATCCCCCTCATGCACACATTCGCTGCTCGTCACACACTCCATGCACGGATGCGCCACCACCCCCGTCGTGCAGAGCACGGGGAGCAGCAGGAATGTCCACAGCAGTATCAGAAAAAGGGAAAGGTGCCTCATAAGCGTTTGAGTATAGTTCCAAACATCAATGCGCGCAAACAAAAAGGTGCCCGATCCGGCCAGGGATCGGGCACCGAGTGTCGTGCATGGAGGCCGTGGAGTTGTTTTACCAGCGGTCAAAGCAGTTCATGAAGTACTCACCCGCCGGACTGAATGGCGATCTTCTTCGGCAACGCGGCCTTGGACTTGGGCAGCAGGACTTTGAGCACGCCGTCGCTCATTTTGGCACCGATGTTGTCTCGATCGATGGCGGTGGAGAGGTTGAAGGAGCGCTGGTAGATCCCCGCATCATAGCCGCGATGCAGAAGTTCAGCCCCCTCGGGCTCCTTAATTTCCTGCCTTCCGGTGATGGTCAGCACTCCCTCTTCCAGCCGAATCTCCGCCCGCTCCTGATTCACACCGGGCATATCACAAACCACCAGAATCTCCTCTTCGTGCTCATAGATATCGGTCGGCGGAATCAGGATCGGAAGATCATGGGTTGATTCGATAGCCTGCGACTCGCGCTGCTGGATAGCGGTTTCATTGCTCTTGCGACTCATGATTCACACCTCCTATCACGATTCAATCGCGATCCGCCGGGCTTTGCTCGCCTCGGCTCGCGGCAGTTGGAGTGCCAAGACGCCATCGGCATAACGCGCCGACACCTTCTCCGCTTCTACCTCGAACGGCAGGCGCAGAGTCCGAATGAAGGTACCGTTGCCACGCTCAGCACGATGCACGACCGCATCTTTGGTTCCCTCGTCAGTGTCGCGCTTTCCCTGAACCGTCAACACATCACCCTTGACCGACACCTCGATATCTTCGGTCTTCAGCCCCGGGAGAAGAACTTGCACTTGAGCCCCCTCCTCGTTGCTCCACACGTTCATGGCCGGAAAGCTCTCACCACTCGCGGTGAACTCGGAGAAGAGGCTGTTCATCTCCCGCTGCAGTCGCCGCAGATCGGCGAATGGATCTCTCGCAATCGACCACAACATTGTTCTGTACCTTTCTCTCGCAGCCGAATTCGATTCGGGTTGATGGTTTTGCCTTTTCGGCCGGATCCCGCGCCACTGGTCGCGGAAGCCCGCCAAACCCGTTTTTTCTCTTCGCCCCTTTGTTAAGCATACTGCGTGCCAATTCTCCCATGGCGAAATCAGATCTCATAACATCATACACAACAACAACTTGCGTCATTCAACAATTTTCGATCAGGAGACCGGGGGAGTTTTTCGCTCAACACTGCATTTTCGACAGCGCCTTGTGCGCCATAATGGCATATTGTATGACATATTGGCATCTTTTTTCCGTAGCGCGCGATCTCCAGCCACTCCACCAGCGGAGCCATCCACCTCTATTTTGCAACTCCACTCACGATCAGTGGAAATCCCGGCTTCCCGCGGAATCTGGTGCCCGGGACAACTCCGGCACCCAAAGCGACTCCGCGATCAGGTGCACCACCCCCGACTCCGCCTGGATCTTGCCCGCTACAGCCAGCAGCACAGCGGTCTTTATCACCACCGCATGCGCTTGAAAAACACGCTTCCAAACCACCACATTGACAAACCCTGTTTCATCTTCGAGGGTCAAAAAAGTGACTCCCGCTGCGTTGCCCGGCCGCTGCCGACAGATGACCAAACCCGCATAACGCGCGAAAGTTCCATGCCGCATTCGCCCCACGACACGAGCGGTCGGCCAGCCATGCGCCCCCAACTCCCGCCGCAGCACACTCAATGGATGCCCCTGCACACTCAAGCGGCCGGCACGATAATCCCATTCGATGGTTTCACCGGAGTCCAATGGGCGCAACTCCGGCGGCACCTCGCCATCGGCAGCAAAGAACCAGGGCATCGCCGCCCAGTCACGCTCGTCCGGGAGAACTCTCCCCCGCCTTCCCGGGTACTGCGGTAGCGCCGCGCGCCGCGCATGCAGCAAGCCTTTCAGAGCCCAAAGTGCCTCCCGGCGCCCAGCCTGAAGAGGCTCCAGAGCACCGGCTTCCGCCAAAAGCAGCAACTCCCCCCCGGGGATTCGCCACCCGCGCCATACCAGATCCGCAAGATCCGGAAAGGGGCGCTCGGCGCGCAGAGCCAACAACAGTCGGCCACTCTCCCGCGCCAGCCCTTTGATATGGCGCAATCCCAAGCGCACCGCCCACGTCCCGCGTCGTTCAACCATGCTACACGCCCACTCGCTCTGCATCACATCCACGCCCAGAACCTCCACGCCATGCCGGCGCGCATCTTCGATCAGGGTGGCCGGTGAGTAGAAGCCGAGCGGATAAGCGTTCAACGTGGCGCACAAAAACTCCGCCGGATAGTGACACTTGATCCAGGCGGAAGCATAACTGATCAGGGCAAAGCTGGCGGCGTGACTTTCCGGAAAGCCATACTCTCCGAAACCGCAAATCTGTTGAAAAACCCGCTCCGCGAACTCCTTTTCGATGCCGTTGTGTTGCATGCGCCGAATCAATCGCTCCCGATGCTGCTCCATCCGCCCGCTCCGCCGCCACGCCGCCATATCACGGCGCAATTGATCCGCCTCGCCGGGCGTATAGTCCGCCGCAATCATCGCCACCTTCATGACCTGCTCTTGAAAAAGTGGTACCCCAAGCGTCTTTTCCAGTACCGAGCGCAACTTTTCATGTGGGTAGACAACAGCCTCCAGCCCCTGGCGACGCCGCAGATAGGGATGCACCATGCCACCGGTAATGGGCCCCGGCCGTACAATGCTGATCTCCACGACCAAGTCATAATAGGAACGCGGCCGCAGACGCGGCAGCATTGCCATCTGCGCACGGCTTTCGATCTGGAATACTCCAACTGTGTCGGCCTTGCGAATCATGCGATAGGTTGCCGCATCGTCCGCCGGGATGGTCGCCATGCTGTAGCTTTTTCCTCTTTGCTCAAGCAGCGCAAAAGCCCCATCCAACTGCGCCAGCGCTCCCAACCCCAGAAGATCCACCTTAAACAACCCCAGGGCTTCGATATCCTCTTTGTCCCACTGGATGACCGTGCGCCCCTCCATGGTCGCGTTCTCGATCGGCACCAACTCTTCGACCGGCTCCCGCCCCAGGAGAAAACCACCGGGATGAATCGAAAGATGGCGCGGGAAATCGATCACCTCCTCCACCCGATCCGCCAGGTGACGATGAATTTCGTGGCCGGGATCCAACCCGGCC
>JALXCG010000742.1 GCA_026991065.1 Gemmatimonadota bacterium
TACCGCGGTTCTCGGTGGCGCGCTCCTGGCCGCGGTGCTCTATTTCTTTGGCACTCTCGGCAGCCGCGCCTGGCTCTACGCCTGGCTCCTGGCAGCCTTCGGCATCATTGTGCTGCCGGCGCTCTTCACCACCCTGATCGCGCCCCTATTTAATCGCTTTGAGCCGCTTCCCGAGGGAGAACTACGCAGCGCGCTGGCGGCTTTCGCGGAGAGGGTGGGGTTTCCGTTGCGTGGGATCTTCGTCATGGATGGCTCCCGCCGTTCCACCAAGTCCAACGCCTATTTCTCCGGATTTGGGCGCAGCAAGCGGATCGTTCTTTTCGACACGCTGATTGACAACCACCCTACCAGCGAGTTGGTGGCCATTCTTGGTCATGAGATCGGCCACTACCAGCGCGGTCACATCCTCCAGGGCACAGCGATCTCGATTCTCTACACCGGCGTGCTCTTTTTCGCCATGAGTTTCTTCATTACGGAGCCGCGGCTCTTTGCCGCTTTTGGGATGAATCAGGTATCGGTCTACGCGGGGCTGCTCTTCTTTACCCTGCTCTTCTCTCCCCTCTCCCAGTTGCTGCAGATCTTCATGTTCATGCTTTCGCGCCGCAACGAGTATCAGGCCGACCAGTTCGCGGCCGAGAACCTGGGGGATCCGGAGCCATTGATCCGTGGACTGAAGACCCTCTCCGTTTCCAATCTGGCCAATCTCACCCCGCATCCGCTCGATGTCTTTCTGAACTACAGTCATCCTACGCCACTGCAGCGGATCGAACGCCTGGGTGGTGGAAACGGACCACTACCGGAGGGCGGAACGCCATGATGCAGCGAGAAGTGGAATTCAATCACTTTTGGCACTATACTAATTGTTTGGCTTGGCCCGGACTTCTCACCAGATTCCGCCGCAAAGGGAATGCAGTGAGATTTGCGGGCCCGCGATGGAAGCGATAGAATCGCATTCTGCTCATACTCACGTTTTCTATATTGGGAGCCCGCCCGTGGCCTCTGGTTTTGGTTTTCTCCGCAGTCTCCGCTTTGGTGAGCCCGTAGTCATCGTCTCCGGGCTTCCCCGTTCCGGCACCTCGATGTGCATGAAGATGCTCGAAGCCGCGGATATTCCCATCGTCCAGGATGGGATTCGCACCGCCGACGTCGACAATCCCAAAGGCTACTTCGAGTACGAAAAGGTCAAGGATCTCGACAAAGGGGGCGACAACTCCTGGATCTCCGAGGCTCGGGGCAAGGCGATCAAGATCATCTCGTTTCTCCTGCCCCACTTGCCGCCGGAGAACAACTACAAGATCATATTCATGCGCCGCGACATCGACGAGATTCTGGCATCGCAAAACAAGATGCTCGACCATCGTTCAGAAGAGAATGTGGTCGAAGATGAGCGCATGAAGAAAGTCTATGCCGACCACTTGATCAAAGTGTTCTCGATGCTGAAATACCGCGATGAGATGGATTTCATCGAGATCAAGTACAACGATGTGCTGAGCAATCCCCGCCCCGAGGCGGAACGGATCAATCGCTTCCTCGGTGGGCAGTACTCGGTGGACAAGATGACCGCCGTGGTGGATCCCAGCCTCTACCGGAATCGCAAGAAGTAGCAAGAGCCCCGGCTTTTGTAGATGGACCAACGCCCGGAGGGAGTTCACCCGCCGGGCGTTTTTTTGGGGCCTGAAGCACGGGGAGCGAGTTTCGCCTACGGCTTGACGCTCAAAGTGGCGTAGAAGGACATGTAATCCTCCGCCGGTCCGTCGGTGATGATGGCGACCGGAGTGATCTCGTAGCCGTAGATGACGGGCAGTTGCACGGTGTCCAGAGTGCTGAATACCAGCGGCACGATCTGCAGCATGAGGAAGGGGATCACCTGTTCGATCATCAGGTCGTTGAGGTCGACCAGGGGTTCCTCTTCAATCTCGATGGTTGAGTAGAAGAGGTCGGACATCAAGAGGCGGAGCGTTCCGTCCGGCTGGACCCGCACCGAGAACTCGGCATCCGCGGTGACCGCTGCGACCAGTGCGACCTCCCAGACTCCGTCGATCTCGACCGAGAGGGTTAGCTGAGTCTCTTGCAGGAAGACTTCGAGTTGGCCGGCGAGCAGGCCGCTGTTCTGTCCGATGGTGACGTAGGGGGCCAGGCGCGGAACCAATTCAATCTTGGTCGGGGCATCGGGGGCAATGGCGTACAACTCGGGGAAGAAGAGCGCCAGATCGGTCGTGGTTACATCCCAGGGGATGCCGTACTTCTGTTCGGAGTTCTCGTCGAGGACAATGCAAAGGGCGCCGGAGTCAAACGACGTATAGAGCACCTGGTTGAGCACATCATCGGAAAGGGCGACGGCGAAATCGTAGGCGTCGCCGGTGCCGGGAACGGTGAAGCCGAAGTTCGGCGGGGAACTTGGTGTGTAACGGAACTCATTCACCTGCGGACCACAAGGGGCGCTGATCGCGCCAAGGCGGGTGGCTTCGGCCAGGGTGACGCCGGAGTTGTTTTCATCCACAGCGTCGGGGACCGCTTGCATGGTGAAAGGCAGGTCGAATACCGTGAATGTCTCATCCAGTTCGAGCTGGGCGAGGTAACTGTCCAACGCCTCGGGGACATCGGTCATGATGAAGTCGTTGATCGTGGCTTCCAGGGTGCTCTCGATATCCTCCTGCAGGATGTCGGCGATGATATCGATGATGAAGCACCAGAGGCCGGTGTCGTAGCTGTAGCCGTCGATCTGAGCGTTGGCCCAGTTCATGGTGGTGTGGGCGTGGCCGTTGACAACATCGATCTGTCCCTCGCCCTCGGCGAAGAGGCGATCGATGTGGATCGCGGAGTCGCAGTCGTAGTAGTCGAGGCAGAAGGCGCCGAGTCCGTCCAGAACGAACTGCATGTCGAAATCGGTGATCTCGAAGCTGGCGTAGATCGCGTTGGGGCGGCTGTCGATCCAAAGACTCGGCGGGGCGAAAGAGACATTGGTGACGTGGTCGATGTTCGCCGTGTAGGAGAACATGCAACCCTCGTTGTAGATTTCGACGTCGTGGATGGCGTAGAGAGTCTCTTCAAGGTCGTCCCCGAGGCTCACTTCCAATTCATCGGCGGCCAGTTGGAAAGCGGAGTCCTGGACCCGTGCCAGGAGACCGTCCGGGACCCAGGAGTTGCGAGGTAGTGTGTCAGCGTTGGTGGTGGTGGCGAAGAGCGAAAACGTGGCCAGCGAGAGAGAGGCGAGCAGGAGACGTTGATGCATGGGCAGTGTCCAGACCGTCAGTGGGTTCTTCGGGAAGATCCCAGGCTATGATTGCGGCATAATGCGCGAGGATATGCGAACCAAGAGTAACCGATTTTTCCCGAACTGGCGCCGGGGTCCGGCGGCGCACCTGGTTGTTGGCTGCTGATGGAGTGAAGCATTGAGTCTCAAAGAGGTTGTGAATGCGCTGTCGAAGTCGGCCGGGAGTCGCCCGACCCTGTCTCGCTACCGGATTCCGCGGCGCTGGCTGCCGGATGCCGCGGAGGGGTTGGCGCCGGATGCGGCGGCGGCGGTGGTTGAGGTGCGCCCGCAGCACTATTTTCTGCAGTTGGTCGAATCGATTCTGGCGCAACGCGA
>JALXCG010000743.1 GCA_026991065.1 Gemmatimonadota bacterium
GACCGAGCGCAATCTCCGCTACAAGATGAAGAAACACCGGATCGTGAATGTGCATGCGCGCAGGGGACGCCGCAGGAGGCAGAATTGATCGACAACCGGTCCGGCGGCGGTGGATCTGTGCATTCGCGCGGCCCATAAACGCCTCCCGACGTGGGGCTCTTGGCCCCGGAACGACCAAATCGGCGAATCCGCTAACTTGCCCAGCATTACAAGGTAACGCGCACAGTTTGGCGAATTGGCCAACAAGTCGACCATTTCGGCGAATTGATCCCGGCTGCGGTCATCCCCCGGGCGGGTGCAAACCGCGATAGACCAAGCGCGGACCGGCTTTTGCCGTGGAGTCGCCCGGCAAGGCATGATCATTGCGCAATAAGGTGAAACCCGGTCTTTACCCGATTAGAATTGACCCAGTTCCCAAAGCGGAGGATGAATTCCATGTCTTTTCGCAGCAGCCCGATCCAGATTCTCATTGCGCCGCTGCTGATGGCGTTTTCGGTTGCTTCCCGGACCGCGGGAGCGGCGGCGGATCGGGCGCTGGAACGGCCGGGCACCGAAGCCGTGGTCGCCGCCGGGGCGCCCGCGTCGGCGCTGCCTCTCTTTGACGAGACACCGCATCTGGCGATCAATGAATTCATGTACGCGCCCCCGCGCCGGTTGGGGGATGACGATGACTACGAATGGATCGAACTCTATAACTACGGCAACTCCCCGCTGGATCTCTGCGGGTGGTCGGTCAATGGCGTGTCGATTGCGGGTTCGGTGGCGCCTCACGCCTTTTTCATTGTGGCCCGGCAGGATCTGACCGATCCCGATGGAGATGGCGAGTACTTCAGTGCTTACTACAATCCAGGCAATGGATTTGTGATCAACTGCGAGGTCTTCGACGCCCAGGGGGCCGACCTCTCCCTGGACAACCACGAGGGGCGGGTGGAACTCCGGAACGCCGCGGGCGATCTGGTGGACGCGGTGGACTACAGTCGTCACAACGATGGTGGAGCGACGCTCGAACGGGGCTGCCCATTTGCTCCGACGGAGCACAGCAAGTGGGACCCATGCAAACTCGAAAGGGCCATGGGAACTCCCGACTACCAGAATACCCGGCTACTCGTGACCACCCAACTTGATCTCACCGATGCCAGCGAGGCCAACCGTCTGTTGGGCTACTCGGTCCTGTTTCGCAACAACTCCGCCCTCCGGGGGCGGCTCACCGCCTGGTTCGTGCTGACCGATCTGGAGAGCGGTGAACGCTACACGTCCGCAGCGTTGCCGCTTTTTCTCGGTCCGAATGAAGAAAAGAGATTCACCGGAACCTATCTTCTTCCGGCGTCGATCACGCCGGGGGCCTATCGCTTGACTCTCATTCACGGCGTCGATGACAACCATTCGCTGGCGCCCGAGAATGAGGAATTCTCCCTGCTCTCCTCGCGGTAGGAGCCGGTCGCGATCCGGAGCCTCCGCGACGTTTTCAGTTGCCCCAGTTGCAAGGCGGCAGCACCTTCTTGAAGAACCAGAGCGAGGGGCAAAAGTTGGTGAATGCCCAGACCACCAGCATGGCCGCCACGAAGATCAGAATTCCGGTGGCGATCGCCAGGTGACCGGTGTTGGCCAGAACCATCGCCAAGAGTACGACGAAGGCGGTGAGGAGGCGTTGGGAACGTTCAGCACACATTGCGGGATTCTCCAGTTGGGACGGGGCAGTGGGGCGGGAGCCGGTTCAGCGGATGGCCACGAGGATCGGTGGCCGCGGGACTTCACTCACGTCCCTCCCCAGTTGGAAGAGCTTGGATCTGCACCTCCAGGCGCTGCCGCAAGCCTTCACAGGCGAGTCGGCAGAGATCCAGGGCCGCGGGATCCTCCAGACGGTAAAACACCTGTGCGCCACGCGGCCGTCGCGCGACAAAACCGGCTTCAGCGAGCATCTTCAGATGCTTGCTGACACTTGGCTGATGCATCTCCACCAGGGCGCAGATCTCCTTTACCGTTTTCTCGTCTCGCTCCAGCACATGCAGAATGCGCAGCCGGGCTGGTTCGCCAAGAACCCGAAAACGGGCCGCGACCAGTTTGATCGCCGCCACGGTTTGCAGCGGTGAAGTTGCAAGGTGTTCCATGCGTGTATTCTTATATGAGAATAAAAGAATGTCAAGGCTCGCAGCAACCCCGGGCTGGCAGCAAGGGGAGAGTGCTGCTATCGCACTTCGCGGATCGACAGATTCCAATGGTGGTGGTAGAGGATCCACGCGAGATCGGACCACCACTCGGTCACATCCAAACGCCCGGCGGCGATCAGCGGCTCCAGTTCGGGCCGGTTCTGCACCGGAATCGTGTCGGTCACGAAGAGCCGGTCTACAGCGCAATTCGCCGCACCGAAGCGGCGCGGCGCGCTGCCGCAGAGCACCGCGTGCGTCACCACCGCCCAAACCCGCTTGGCGCCATAGTCCCGTTTCAAGACCCGGGCGCTGTTGATGGTGGTTCCGCCGGTCGCAATCTCGTCATCGAAACTGAGCACGGTGGCCCGGCGCAGGGATCGAAGGTCGCCGAAGAGACCGGTCAAATGCGACTCGCGACTGGAGATCCGGCGCTTGACACCGTAGACGGCCGGAAGATCGACGTCGAGCTGGTGCGAGATGATCTCGACCGCGTCGGCAACCCGCTTGGCCGCGGTGTCGTCGGGGAAGCAGAGGCAGATTGGATCGCCGAGCTTCTGCGCCTCTTTCACTGCGCGCTTCAGCACACGGCGGGACAGCGAAACTTCCGTGATGAACCCTGTGCGCCCGGACATCACCACCTGCGGCGCATGCAGATCCACCGCGATGACGCGGTCGAGTGCTTCGTAGGTGGCCGCCATCATCAGATCGGTCACCAGGGGCGGCAGGGCGAACTCCTTGGCGCCTTCATCCTTGTCGGAGCGCCCCATGGGGAAATAGCCGGTTACCGCGGCAATGCGACTGGCGCGGCGCCCGCTGAGATAGCGCAGCACCAGAAGAAGTTGGGTCAGCATCTCGGCGGTGCCGGGGCCGCTGGTCAGAACCACGCAGTCATGCCCCGCGATGTGGTCCTTACCGAGACGCACAAAAGGCTCGCCACTGGCACGCAGGCCGAATTCCGGGAGGGCCACATCCACCTGCGTGGGGAACCCATGAGAGCGGCTCTCGATCGCCTTTTTGGAGCGTTGGGCGAGACGGCCGAAACCCGGCAGGGGAATGAGTGTTAGGCCGCCGTGCTGATTGAAGGGGCGTGGCTCGCGGGAATCGATGGCTGATGCGGGCATTTGACTACCTGGGCGCGGAGGGGATTCACCTGGAGCGGCTCTGCAGCCGCAGTTCAGACGTTACACCGAAAGCCTGACTCCGCAAAAGGAGTTCCCGGCCCATCTCCGGGACTTTCTTCGTGTGCGCTCGACCGTGCGCGGCTATGCTTCATGGTTTCCCCAGAGTACACAGCCGGGCGGGGTTTCGTAGGCTCTCGCCGGCCGATCAGAAGAGTGGAGGAGTTGCCTTGCCGACAACCCAGATTTTGCTCATAGCGGCAGCGGTCGCGCTTTTGGGCTGGCAGATGAAACTGCGCTGGCGCTCCGGGAGCGCG
>JALXCG010000744.1 GCA_026991065.1 Gemmatimonadota bacterium
TCGCGACCAGTCGGCACGCCGATCGCCCCCTCTTTTCCAAGCGGCCCTTGCCCCGGGCGGACAGCAGCGACAGTGGCCGGACCCGATGCGGGAATCGGCACCCTGCTCCGGTGCAATAGGCGCTGCGACGCGCTACTTGCTCCGGCGGTGCATGACAAAAAAAGGCCCTGTTCGGCCGGCCATTTGATCTTGGCAAGCAAGGAGACTTGGCATATTTTGAGAATTTGCTTTCAATGCGGGCGACCGGCCGAAAAGCGCCGTGCTCCGTTCTTCTCCCGGCGCGCCGGCAGCCGGCGGAACCCTGGATCTTCCGGACCATGAACATGATTCTTGAAAACCGATTTCGACAACGCTTGCGAGCCATTTCGCGGTGGGGATTCGCCCTGCTTTTTGCTGTTTCAGTTTCGCTTTTGTCCCACCCGATTCCCGCGGCGGCGGAAGGTGGCGCGGCCGCGGCCGGGCAGGGGGCGAGCGCTCCGGTAACGCCGATCTTCGATCTCGAAGAGCATCGCGGCCACGTGGTCTATGTCGATTTTTGGGCTTCGTGGTGTCAGCCGTGTCGCAAGTCTTTTCCGTGGCTGGAAAAGATGCATGAGCGTTATGCCGATCAGGGGCTGGATGTGGTTGCGATCAATCTGGACAAGGAACGGAAGAAAGCAACGGCATTTCTCGAAAAGTTCCCGGCGAGTTTCGAGGTCCGCTATGACCCGCAAGGTCTGGCGGCGCAGGCTTTCGGGGTAGAAGCGATGCCGAGCGCGTTTCTTTTCGACCGGGAAGGGAAACAGGTTGCAACTTACCAGGGGTTTCATGAAAAGGAGAGCGCGGCAGTTGAAGCGACTGTTGCAAAGCTTCTGGCGCAGGCTGCCGGCAAGGAGCGGGAATGAGCAGCACGGAGCAATGTTTGCCGCACACTCCAGGCACCGGTTCCCGGGCGATATTCCGGGCTGCGGTGTTGTTGGCGGTGCTCTGCACCTGCGGCGGTTGCGCCAAAGTCGGGGTGAAGCCGTGGGAGAGGGATCTGCTGGCGGAGCCCGGCATGGCGCTGGATGATGACCCGGTGGACACGGCGCTCGACGCCCATATCTATTTTAGTCGCGAAGCCGCCAGCGGTGGCAGCGGGATCGGAGGAGGCGGCTGTGGTTGTAACTGATCCGGACGCTCGCGCACTCCCTGCAGGCGGTTCCGCGGGCGAAGCCGCGGGCCGTCCCCTTCGCAACAACATTCGCGGTGCGTTGGCGATGGCTTGCGCGGCACTCGGCGTGGCCGGCCAGGGGGCGCGCGCGCTGGAGATCGACAGCGCATTCCTCTACTATGGTGAACCCGATCGGGTGAAGGTCGCTGAAGCGGTGGCCGAAATGCGCGGCACCACCGCGGCCGAACATACCTGGCGTCTCAAGGGGGTTTTCGACGCGCTCACCGGCGCCTCGGCAAACGGCGCTCTTCCGTCACACCAGGTGCAGACATTCACCAGTCCGTCCGGGGGAACCGCATACCGCACGCGGGCGGGCGAGACGCCGCTGGATACTACGTTTCGCGACCAGCGGTTTGCTGTGGACGGCAGTTACGGTTTGTCACAGGGGCGCTGGAACCACTGGAGCTTCGGCGGTTCATTCTCGCTGGAGAGTGACTATCTGGCGACCGGCCTGGATCTCTCCTATACCCGCGATTTCAATCAGCGCAACACCGCGCTGGCGGTGGCGATTTCCGGTTCGTTCGAGCACTCGTCGCCTCAGGGCGGGATTCCCGTGCCCTTCGCCACCATGCCGCCGGCTTCGGAGCGGCGCGGTGATGACGATGACGAGGGCGATGACGACTCGCTGCCGGCGGGCCGGCGGGGCGAGAGCGACCACAAGTGGGTAAGTGACCTGCTGTTGGGTGTGACTCAGGTGCTCGATCGCAGCACCATTGTTCAACTCAACTACTCGGTCGGCAGTTCCAATGGCTACTTGAACGACCCCTATAAGCTTCTCAGCCGCATCGACGATGCCGGAACCACGCTCGACTACCGCTATGAGAATCGTCCGGACCAGCGCTTGCGGCAGAACGTTTTCGGGCAAGTGAGGCGTCATTTCCTGGGGGGCGTGCTCAGTGGCAGCTATCGCTACTACTGGGACGACTGGGGAATCACGGCGCACACGGTCGACAGTGCCTACCGCTGGAATGTGAGCGACACGTTTTATCTGCGCCCTCGGTTTCGCTTCCACCATCAGAGCGCGGCGGACTTCTACCGCCGGGAACTTCTCGCGGCGGACCCGATGCCGGAGTTCGCCAGCGCGGATTATCGGCTCGGCGAGATCTCGGCCTATACAACCGGTGCGAAGCTAGGTTTGCGGGTTGCCGATGCACAAGAGGTGGCGCTGCGGGTCGAGTATTACCACCAGGGTGTTGCCACCCCCTCCGGCGAGGTTCCGGCTGCGTTGCAGGGATTCGACCTCACTCCGGCGGTGAACGCCTGGATTGTTCAGGTCTCCTACAACGCGAGTTTCGACGTGGGGCCGTTGCTGCCGTGGTAGCGGCGGAGGAGATGCAGAGAACAACATTTCGGGCGATGGCGAGTCCCTGCGAAGTGCTGCTGGAGAGCGGCGACGTTGCCGAGGCGCGCCGGGTGTTCGCCATCGCCGGCGATGAAGCGCGGCGGGTCGAAAAGAAGTTCAGTCGCTACCTGAAAGAGAGTGTGGTCAGCCGGATCCACGCGGCGCGGGGGCGCCCCTTCGAGGTGGATCCGGAGACGGCCGACTTGCTGGATTTCGCCGGCCAGGCGTTTCATTTGAGCGGCGGGGCGTTCGACATCACTTCCGGAGTGCTGCGCAGGCTCTGGCCCTTCGGCAGCCATGCGGTGGAAGGCCGGGTGCCGCGGCAGCTTCCCTCCAGCGCCGCAATCACCGCCATGCGGGAGCGGGTCGGCTGGCCGCGGGTCACCTGGCAGCGCCCCCACATCACTCTGCCCGAGGGGATGGAGATCGATCTGGGGGGGATTGCCAAGGAGTATGCGGTCGACCGGGCGCTTGGGCTGATCGGAGCCGAGAGCGCGGCCCCGGTCCTGGTCAACTTCGGCGGCGATCTGCGGGTTTCCGGACCGCGCCGGGGCGGTGCGCCGTGGCGTGTGGCGATCGAGTCGGTCGAGGCTCCCAATGCGCCGGATCAGCTCCTCGCTCTCCAGCGCGGCGCGCTCGCCACCAGCGGCGACACCCACCGCTTCCTGGAGATCTCCGGGCGGCGCTACGGTCACATCCTGGATCCCCGCTCCGGGTGGCCGGTCGAGGGCGCTCCGCGCTCGGTCACCGTGCTCGCGCCGACCTGCATAGAGGCCGGCATCCTGGCAACCCTGGCGATGCTCCAGGGCCCGGCTGCGGAGGAGTTTTTGCGGACTCAGGAGACCAGTTTCTGGTGCCGGCGGTAGGGATGGAAGCGGGCCCGCAAGCAGCTTCCTCTTTTCGCGGGTCTGCGCGGCACGGAAAGGCGAATCGCTCTCGTGTCGGCGTCCATATTCTGATCCCGATCGCGGCCCGATTGTGGTATAATCCCGTTCGAGCGCGACGGTGACGCCGGATTCCCCGGGG
>JALXCG010000745.1 GCA_026991065.1 Gemmatimonadota bacterium
GAGCTGGCGCTGGGGTTGGTGTTGGCGCTGGGGCTGGGGTTGGCACTGGCGCCGGCGGCCGGCGCGCAGACCTCGGCACCGCCCATGGTTCCAGCCTACATTCCGCCGCCGCAGTTGCCGCCGATGGATCTGATCGATCAGCCCACTGCCCATGTCCTGGAGCGGGATACCTACGATCTGGAACTGCATACTTTTTACGCGGGCGGCGTGGTGCTGCGGTTTCGTCTGGGGCTCACCGATGCGGTGCAGATCGGTGCCTCTTATGGAGGCTTGGGGGTGTTGGGGCAGGGGGCGCCAGACTGGCACCCGCGGCCAGAGCTGCACTTTCGCGCGCGTTTGCTGGATGAGACGGCGGGCAACCCGGCCTGGGCGATCGGTTTCGATTCGCAGGGGATCGGGGCGTGGAATGGTGACCTGGAGCGTTATGCATTCAAGGCACGGGGGATTTATACCGTTCTATCCAAAAGTTATGCCACGCTTTCCGGAGTGGGATTGCATGGCGGAATCTCCTACAATCCGCTCGAAGGCGGTGCTCAGGAGGATCGTCCCGACCTCTTTCTGGGGCTAGACGCCGCCATCAACCCACAGTTTACGGCGCTGGCGGAATACAGCCTGGCGCTGAATGACGACGATCCGGACGAGATTCCCCTGCGCCATGCCGGCCGTGGATATCTCAATGCCGGAGTCGCTTTTGAATTCGCCCAGGGGCTTTCGGTCCAGTTCCTCGTGCGGGACATCTTGCGCCGCACGCGGGCGGCCGACTGGAGCCGTGAACTGGTGATCTCTTACCGTCGAAGCCGCTGAATCGACGCGGCCCGGGTCCAATATGCTGAATCCTCTCTCCGATTTTGAACGCAACGTGCGCGATCTGCAGGCGCACATTGATGAACTGCGGAATATCGCGGCCAAGAAGGGCGACGGCGATGCCCAGGTGGTCAATGCGGCACTGGAAAATCTGGTATCCCAGACCACCCATCTGCGCTCCCGGCGTTATGCCAATCTCACCACCTGGGAGCGGGTGCAGGTGGCCCGCCACCCGGAGCGGCCCCACACGCTCGACTATGTCGACATGATCTTCAGCGACTGGGTCGAACTGCACGGCGACCGGCGCTTCGCCGATGATCCCGCCATGGTCTGTGGTCTGGCGCGGCTGAATGGCCGGTCGGTGGCGATCATCGGGCAGCAGAAGGGGCGCGACACGAAGAAGCGGATTCACCGCAACTATGCGATGCCGCACCCGGAGGGGTATCGCAAGGCGCTGCGGGTGATGGAGCTGGCGCAACGGTTCCACCTGCCGATCGTGGCTTTTGTCGACACTCCGGGGGCCTATCCCGGCATCGCCTCCGAAGAGCGCGGCATCGCCGAGGCGATCGCGGTGAATCTGCGCGAGATGGCGGTGATGGATGTTCCCATCCTGGCCATCGTGATCGGCGAGGGGGGCAGCGGCGGCGCTCTGGGGATTGCGGTGGCCGACCGGGTCCTGATGCTGGAGAACTCCTGGTACTGCGTGATCTCGCCCGAGGGGTGCGCGTCCATTTTGTGGCGCACGCCGGAGATGGCGCCGGCGGCGGCGGAGGCGCTGCAGTTGGCGGCGCCGCAGCTGGAAAAGATCGGGGTGATCGACGAGATCATTCCGGAGCCGGCGGGTGGCGCCCATGCCAACTGGAAAGAGATGGCGGCGGCGATTCGCGATCGTCTGCAGGCGCATCTCGACGAGCTGCTGGAACTCTCCGGGGCCGAATTGGTGCAGCGGCGGATCGAGCGCTTCTCTTCGGTGGGGGTATGGCACGAAAAGGAGAAGAGTTCCTGAGCCCGCCACCGGACAATCTCCGCTACCCGCGTGTGCAGACCACGCACCATCGCGTGCGCTACGGCGAGACCGATCGCATGGGGGTGGTTTACTACGCCCACTATTTCGCCTGGTTCGAGGCCGGACGCGCCGACTACATGCGTGAAATCGGTGCCAACTACCGCGATCTGGAAGAGAAGCGCGGGGTTTTGCTGGCGGTCGCGGAGGCTTCCGCCAAGTATCGGGCGGGGGCGGAGTATGATGATTTGGTGCGGATCACCACCTGGTTGGCGGAGGCGAATCGGGCCCGGCTGCGCTTCTGCTACGAAGTGCATCGCGAGCGCGACGAGCAGCTTCTGGCCACGGGTGAGACCACGCTGGTGAGTGTTACCAAAGGTGGACGAGCGCGGATGGTGCCGCGCGATCTGCTCCGCCTCATCCCTACTGAGCCCGGCCCGCGGAGCGGTTCCGAGCCCGCCAAGGATCTATCGTGAAGCAGTTTCTGTTGGAACGGCAATGGAGTTGGAGGGCGAGCGGCATCGCCCTGGCGTTGATCTTTCTGCTGGCCACCATGCTGGTCAAACCGATCGGTGTTTCCACCCAGTTCGTGATTCTCGACGGGGCGGTGTGGAATGCGCTATCCGGTGACCTGGTGGTTGCCGATGCCGAGGCCAAACATGGTTACAGCAGTCGCAACGCTTATCTGAACAAGAGCGGCGGCAAGTACGCCAAGAGCGCGGCCGAGCCATTGAACTACAGCTTTGTTTTTGTGCTTTGCATGGCGCTGGGGGGGCTCATCGCCGCGCGGATGCAGGGGGAGGAGCCGCGCGCGGGGGAGGGCGAGCAGGAGCAGCCGGCCGCTTTTCTGCGCCCCTCCGGGCGCCGCTATCTGCTGGCTTTTGTTGGTGGTTTTCTGGTGCTGGTCGGAGCCCGTCTGGCCGGTGGCTGCACCAGCGGCCACATGATGAGCGGAATGATGCAGACATCGGTCAGCGGGTATCTGTTTGCGCTGGGCGCTTTCGCCGCGGCGATTCCCACCGCGATTCTGTTTTACCGCCGGGACCGGTAAGGCCGGGAGAGGGTAGAGGCTAGTCATGGAAATCGGTTACGCCATCGTATTGGGGACGCTCTTCGGCTTCATCCTGCACAAGGCTGGTGCCAGCAATCCGCGCCGCATCATCGGCATGCTGCAGCTTACCGATCTGCATCTGATGAAGGCGATCCTGCTCGGGATCGGGCTCAGCTCGCTGCTGCTCTTCGCCCTGGTCGGGGTGGGCTGGGTGGACCCCAGCCACATCCATGTGAAGAGCGCCTACTGGGGAGTGATTTTCGGCGGGGTGCTGCTGGGGATCGGTTGGGCGATCTCCGGCTACTGCCCGGGAACCGGCGTGGTGGCTGCCGGCGCGGGGCGCAAGGATGCGCTCTTTTTCATTCTCGGCGGGTTGGCCGGCGCGCTGGTCTACGCGCTGATCTATGGAGGGATCTCCTCGTCGGCGGTTTTCACCAAGATCGCCGGCGGCAAGACCACCCTCGCGGTTACCGGATCCGCGCACTACACCGCTTTGGTTGGGGGGGCGCCCGGTTTTGTGGTGGCCGGCCTTCTGGCCCTGGGCTTTTGTGCCATCGCCTGGTTCCTGCCGCTGCGCCGCGGACGGTAGGTCCGGCTCAGTATTGATCATCCTCCGGGCGGCTGCGGCGGGCCGCCTTGCGCTGGCTGCGCTGCCTCTTGTTGCGCAGACGCCGGGCGCGGGAAGCTCGGGTGGGGCGG
>JALXCG010000746.1 GCA_026991065.1 Gemmatimonadota bacterium
CCCCGGCCCCCGCGCCCGCGTTCTTTCCCGCCTACCCCTCTTCCTCCTCATCGCCATAGGCCTGGTCCAGCAGCTTCTCCACCGCCTTCATATCCTCCGGCCGGTTCTGCGGCGTCAGCCCCTTCGCATTTTCCAGAACGTCGATCGCCTCATCCACATGGCCGAGCTTCAGATAGAGTTCTCCGATCATGCGGAAATAGAGGAAGCGCCCGGAAGGATCCCGCTCAGCCAGGCCGTTGTAGATCTCGATCGCCCGAATCACATCCTCCCCCTGATTGCCCAGAAAACGCGCCAACCACAACGCGTTCAACGGATCCTGCGGTCCCTTCGCATACGCCAGCTCATAGAGCCGCCCCGCCTCGCGACTCTCCTCGCGCCGCTCATGGATCTCTCCCAGCAGGCGGAACACCGCCGCGCTCTCCGCCTCGGTTCCCACCGCCGCTTCCAGCCGCTCCAGCGCCTCATCCAGCTTCCCCAGCCCGATCAGAATCTCCCCCAGCCGCTGCGTCACCCGCGGATCCTCCTCCGGATAAGCGCGCAGCGCATCCAGCGCCCCGCGCCGGTGCCCCAGCTCCAGATTCACCTCGGCCAACTCCATCACCGCTTCGACCCGCCCCGGATCCTGCTTCACCGCCACCCGCAACGACCGCGCCGCCCCCGAAGCATCCCCCATCGCGTGCAGAACATGACCCAACTCGAAGGCGATCACCCCATCATTGGGATGCTTCTTCTGCAACCTCTTCAACGTATCGCGCGCCGTGTTCAGATCCCCTTCCGCCGCCGCCTGCAACGCCCGCCCCAAATCCACCCCATGCTCGCGGTATTTCTCCGCCCGCTCCCCCTGGGCATCGAAGAGCGCCTCCACCTCCTGATCCTCGTCGCTCTCCGCCGCCAGATCCTTGTCCGCCTCGATCATGTGATCGCGCACCCCCGCCGTGCTCCACTTCGAGCTGTCCGCCAACTTCCGCAGCAACTTCGAAGCCCGCTCCTGCAGCGCCTTCGACCCCGCCATGTCGCGCGCCAGCGCCGCCCGCTCCACCGCCGCCTGCACATCATCGGCTTCCACATAAGCATCCGCCGCATCCAGGTGCTGCTTCGCGATCTCGTCATTCGCCCGCGCCAGCACCGCCTCCACCTGCCCCCGCAGCCCCGAATCCGCGGCCAACCCCTCCAGCGCATCGACGGCGAAAAGGCGCGCGTCCTCCCAGTTCTTGCCCTCGGCCTCCCGCAGAGCTTTGGCGGCGATCTTCTCCGGCGTGCGACCCAGCAAACGCTTCAAAAATGACATGGGAATCGGTTCCATAAGAGATGGGGTGAGGAGCAGAAAAACCCCGCGAGCATAGCGCAAACCGCGCCCACCTTCATCCACTTCCCGTTTCCCCCGCCGCTCTCCGCTCTTTTCCCTTTTTCACTGCTCCGGCTGCGCGCTCCGCCCATCTTCCGCCCATCGCATCGGTGCACCCCGCTCCCTCGGACCGTCCCTCCTCGCCGAACCCGCCGCACCGCCCGCCGTCCCCGCTTTCGGCTCCAGGGAGCGGCGCCCGGCAAGCTCCAGATCAAAGCCGCTCCGCCTCTTCAAAGAGCCGGTCCAGAATCGCCTCCAGCGCCGCCCACTCGCCGGGCCAGTCGGCCCCGCCATTGGCCAGCAGCAGCGCGCCGGTATCTGCGGCCGGCTGATGGAACATCAGCGTCGCCACCCCGGTATCGCCGCCATTGTGGCCCACGCGATCCCCATCGCGATAGAACACCAGCCCTTGGTCGGGGTCGAGCCAGGGATACTGCACCGTGTAGATCTCGGCCACCGACTCCGGTTGCAGAATGGTCGCCCCGGCAAAGCTGCCGTCGCCCATGATCGCGGCCAGAAAGCGCGCCAGCCCGCGGCTGGAAGTGCGCAGTTGCCCATCGGGATAGTCCGGGTAGCCATAGTGAGCGAGGGGGCGATATTTGCGGGTAAAATGGTTGAACCGATGCGGCGCGGCGAGGTCGGCCGGATCCAGCCCCGCCAGGTGCCAGGCGCAGGGGTCCATCCCCAGCGGAGCGAAGATGGCCTCTTCGCAATACGCATCGAAATCGATGCCGGTCACCGCCTCCACCAGATAACCCGCCAGCGCCACGCCGACATTGGAATAACTGTAGCGACTGAGCGGCGGCTGCGAACTGTAGCTTCCATCGGTGTAGTAGGCGCCGCCCGGCACCAGGTACTCGCGGCAGAACTCCCCCAGCGGAATCGGCGAGTCACCATCCACATAGAGGGAAGAGAGAACATTCCAGTTGTCTTCGATGCTCGACACATGCGCCAGCAGCATCCGCGGCGTAATCGCCGTCTCCGGCGCCGCCGGGTTGATCACCGCGAAATCGAGATGAGCGTTGACATCGTCATCCAGCCCCAGCAACCCCGTCTCCACCACCTGCATGACGGCGGTCGCACAGAGCGTCTTGGAGACCGACGCCAGCATGAACCCGGTCTCGGACCTCACCGGCCGCTCTTCGTCCACCCGAGCTTGACCGAAACCGGCGCTGTAGGCGATTCGCCCATCGGCGATGATCGCCACCGCCAGCCCGGGCACATGGGCGGCGGCCATCTTGCTCTCGATGAAGGGGGCAAGGTCGGGGCTCACCCAGGGTTCGGGGGGAGCGACCCGAGGCGCCGCGCCGGCCAGCAGCGGAGCACAGAGGAGGGGCAAGAGAAGATGCGGCATAAGAGGCTCCTGGAGAGAGTTCAGGGTTGATCCTCTTTCGATTGTAATCCCTCGCGCCCGGGCGCGTGCCGCCGCATCCCGAAGTGTCGCAGCGGCCGGGGTCTCGCCATCTCCGGCGGGGGCGGCGGAGCGGTCCCGCGCCGCCGGGCGACAGAATCACCCGCCCCGGGGCGGGTAGCACACTGCCGCCGGCGCTTTGGCCGGAGCGGTGTCACCCTGCGAAACGGGCAGAACCACCTGTCCCGGGGCGGGTGCCGCGGCACAGCCACTGCCACGATCCGAGCGGTCCCGCGCCGCCGGGCGACAGAATCACCCGCCCCGGGGCGGATAGCACGCTACATCCCCCAGACTGTGATCGCGAGTTCTTCGTGCTCCTCTTCGCGGCGGAAGATCTTCTGCTCCCAGGGCACCTTGGGGCGGCGGTTGAAGATCAGCAGGTGGGCATCGGCGGCGCCGGTGCGTTGCACGTAGGCGTGGGTCTGTTTGAGACCCTGGGCAATGGTCGCTTCCAGCGATTTGTGTAGCACCTTCAGCTCGATCACCACCTTCTGCACCGGCCCCAGAAAACCCTGTTGCGGGTCCAGTGGCCACTTCACCAGCAGATCGGTGCGCATCCGGCCCAGGCCATACTCGCGGTCGATGCGGCCGCCGCCGTTGACGATGCGCTGGAGGAATGCTTGCAGCAACAGTTGCGGGCCGGCCTCTTTGTACTGAAACCGCTCCAGCCAGCTCTCGCTCTGCTCGCGGAAAAACTCCTGGAAGGCGGCGAGCAGTTTCTCCATGTCGAGACGGTTTTGCGGGGTGAGGTACCAGGCGGTCTGGTGGGCGATGGTGTATTGGGTGCCGAAGGTCAACTCG
>JALXCG010000747.1 GCA_026991065.1 Gemmatimonadota bacterium
GTCGAACACCCACTCCAGGGGATCGTCATCCGCAATTGTCGCGTCGTCGTGATCCGGGTGAGAGGCAACCAGCCAGGGGGGCAGGGCGAGATCGGGGGTGTCCGTGAGCAGCAGAAAACCGTTGCCCGGCACATCGGTTGTCAGGTTGCCGCCGGCATCGGTTGAATCGATCAAGGTTCCGGCATGGGCGAGGTCGAAAAGTGGTGTATTGCCCCCAAAGGGAGTGGAGAGGTGGCTGCTGGTCAACGCGGCGGAGGCGGTGTTGAAGAGGACGACCAGTTCCTCCTCCTCGGAAGAGCGGCGATAGGCGAAGAGCCCGCGACCCGCCTGAGATTGGGCCAGCACCTCGGTGTCTCCTCGACGCAGCGCGAGATGCCGCTGGCGTGCGATTCCCAGCCTGCGCAGCCATCGGTAGAGGGGTGCGGCCGGGTCGAAATTGTCACCCAGTGATGGCCCCGACTCGTAGAGGCCATCAAAAAGATCCTCACGGTTGGCGGGGTCGTTGCCACCATCGAAGGCGGCCTCCGTGCCGTAGTAGATCGCCGGGATCCCCCGGGCCGTGAGCAGGAATCCGAGAGCCGTTCGAAGTTTCTCCTGGTCTCCCGCGGCCCGCTCCGGTGAGAGAAAGCGCGGCTGGTCGTGGTTGTCTACAAAGGTCACCAGGCGATCCCGAGCGTCCGGATCGTAGGCTCCCAGTGCATTCCAGCGATCGCCGATAAGACGCGTGGGCTGCCCCTGAACAAAAACATCGTTGATGGTGAAATAAAGGGGATATGCGAGAACAGAGTCGAGCGCGTAGCGGCCCCCGGCCTTGGTGCCGGTATAGCTTCCGCACTTGCTGTCCGATCCGTCCAGCACCTCGCCGAAGAGGAAGAAGTCTGGCTCTCCCGCTGCTTCGGCCCGGGCCCGGATGGCGGCTGGCCAAGTTTGCCAGAATCCCATCTCGACATGCTTGACTGTATCGACACGGAAGGCATCGAAGCCCAACTCCTCAATGAGCCAGGCGTGCGCATCCACCAGGGCGGCACGAACCTCTGGGGAATCTGTTCGCAGGTCGTCCAAGCCATTGAGTTCACCCAGGATCTGTTCCGGATCCTGGTAGTTACCAATCCAGCCGAAGTTGTGCAGCCAATCCAGCCGGTCGAAGGGCGCCGCCGGCTGGACGCTGTCGCTCTTCCACTGCAGCACGTAGTCGGAGGGAGAATGGTATTCCGGCCACCCGGGAGAGAGGCTGGTGGAGAGGTCGGCCAGGTGATTGACGACTACATCAGCGATGACAGCGACTCCCGCATCGTGGGCGGCGGCGATCAGTGATTGCAGATCCTCCATGCCACCCATCTGCGGTGAGATTGTATAGAAGTCCTGCGTGTGATAGCCGTGATAACGGCCATAGGCGTTGAGCACAACCGGGCTGATCCAGATGGCGTTCGCCCCCAGTCCCACGATGTAGTCAAGGTGCTCTTTGATACCGGCGAAGTCACCACCATGTACGCCGGTGCCGTAGTTTGGATAGTACGCCCCCTGGGCGTTGTTGTTCGCCGGGTCACCATCTGCAAATCGATCAGTTACGATCTGATAGATGACCCGATCTCGCCACTCTCCCACCGTCGAGTCAGCCGCACCGGCGCTGAGGAGCAGGAGTGCGATGGTTGGCATGGGGACAAGCAGAGATCTGCCGATGGGCATCGAGAGGCTCCGGGGACAAACGGGTTCCAATTCGCTGGGACGATCGCGGCAAAATGGTTCCGCGAAGGAGATTCTGGTACACTAATCTACTTGATGCTTTGCTGCGCTCAATTCAGACCCAATCCACCACGTTTCGGAGTTGTGATTCACAATGGACACTCGCTTTGCCACCCCGTTGAGCGTCTCGCTGCTCGCCGCGGCGGCTTTCTTGCAGGTCGCGCACTCTTCACCGGCGACTGCTGGCGATACCGCTCGTTACCAGGCCCATGTCGACTATCTTGCGGCCGACGCGCGCGAAGGCCGAGGCGTGGGAACCGCGGGGATCGAGCAGGCGGCGGACTATATCGCCACGCATCTCAAGCAGGCCGGTCTGGAACCGTTCGGAGTCAACGGCACCCCTTTTCAGCCCTTTGATCTGGTCACTGAGGTGCGCTGGGTTGAGGATGGCACTCACCTCCATCTGAGTTCGCCAAGCGGCTCCGAGGATTGCACGCTGGAAAAGGCTTTTGTGCCTATGAGCCAATCGGTGAGCGGGACATTCGATGCTCCCGTTTGCTTTGCCGGCTATGCGCTGCGCGCACCGGACCAGGGCTATGATGATCTTGCCGGTCTGGACTGTGCCGGCAAGGTGGTGGTGGCGTTGCGCTATGAGCCACGGGCCCAAGACCCCGCTTCCCCGCTCGATGGAAAGCGCCCGGTTCCACAGTCGGCAATCGCTTACAAGGCACGGCAACTTCAGGAGCGTGGTGCGATCGCTCTGATCCTGGTCGATGGATCCGATTCTGGAACTTCGCATCATCTACCCGCTCTGAACCGCGATGCGCAGGTAGCAGGAATGCCGGTTTTGGCTCTTGAGCGCGGAGTTGCGCAGCGCTGGCTGGAATCGGCCGGCGTCGACTTGGGGGAGGAGGTTCGGCTGATCGATGAAACCTTCCAGCCGCGTTCTCGATCGCTCCCCGGTTTGCGCGCGCGGGGTGCTGTAGAGATGGAGCGCGAGCGAGCCAAGACTCGCAACATCGTGTTTGCTTTGCCGGGGGCTGGCGATCTCGCGAACGAGTGGGTGGTTTTGTCTGCACACTACGATCATCTCGGCTGGGGCGGCGTTCGCTCCATGGCGCCGGGCGTCCACGCGGTTCACAATGGCGCGGATGACAATGCGTCCGGCGTTGCGGCACTCCTGCTCGCTGCGGATCGACTGGGTGCTTCCCTGCCGGCCATAAGCAATCGCCGGAGCGTTCTGTTTCTGTCCTGCAGTGGCGAAGAGACCTTGCTGGCCGGCGCGCAGTTTTATGTTGAGCACCCTCTGCATCCTCTCGCGCAGACCAGTGCGATGCTGAATATGGACATGGTTGGCACGCTGCGGGATTCTGAACTTTATGTGTTGGGGGCGGACAGCTCTCCTGAGTGGCTGTCGGTTCTGGAGCCCGGGGCACGCTCGCTCGGGATCAAGATTGGAGCCACCGGTTCCGGCTACGGTCCCAGTGACCAAACCCCGTTCTTGGCGCGAGGGATTCCCGCGGTGCAGTTCTTCACTGGTGCGCACGCGCGCTATCATTCACCCGAGGACGACGCCAACATGGTCAATGCGCGGGGTGGTGCTCGCATTGCCGCCCTCGCAGTGGACGCTGTGAGCCGGCTGGCTACTCGTCCGGCGCGGTTGCGTTTTGCCGCAGTGGATGTTCCACGCGCACTTGAAGGAGATTATCGGCACGGAGCCGCTTCGTTGGGCACGGTCCCGGACTACGCGTCGATGGGGGCGAGCACCGGGGGGGCGCGCCGATCCCGGTCGGTGGCGGCCAGCCAGATCGCCGCGAACAGCGGGGGCAGGGCCGGAAAGGCCACCGC